>JBARSG010000107.1:0-2075 GCA_049644625.1 Desulfobacterales bacterium
TGAGCCTAAGATCTGGCGCCGCATTCAAGTCCCATCGAAGTATAGCTTTTGGGATCTTCATGTTGCGATACAGGATTCAATGGGATGGATCGACTATCATCTTCATGCATTTCGTGTTCGGATGCCACACAAAAGAAAAATAGTGGAAATCGGCATCCCAACAGATGATTACTTTGACGAACCAGTTTTACCCGGATGGCAAATTCCAATCACTGATTACTTTACAGAGCCGGGTAAGTCAGCCCCCTACGAGTATGATTTTGGCGATGGATGGGAGCATAATATTTTACTTGAAGGTATCCTGTTAAAGGAAAAGGGAGCGAGATATCCCAAATGCGTCGCCGGGGAACGTGCCTGTCCACCTGAAGATTGCGGGGGCCTGCCTGGATATTATGAACTTGTTGAGATATTGAAAAATCCCAAGCATCCTGAGTTTCGTGACCATATTGGATGGCTGAAAGGCCATGCAAAAAACTACTATCCATATGAACCGGATCAATTTAACCCCGAGAAAGTAGAGTTCTGGAATCCAAAGAAAAGATGGAAAATAGCATTTTCGTGATTAATGAATTTGAAAAATCCTAACATAGGCTGGACAAGGATGCGCGGAAAGAGCGCCCGCGTACCTGTCAACCCGGGCGTTAGAAAGAAAAATTGTATGTTAATGGAGAAATAGGAGGGAGTTAATTAGAAATTAATTTCCAAACATTAAATAGTGAGGGTTTAGCTATGGAAAAGGAAAAAATCGGTTTCGTTTCTAATTACTTTAGCAAAATATCAGTCGCTGCCGTTGAGATAACGGACGGAACAGTGTCAGTAGGAGATACTCTCCACTTTATTGGGCACACGACAGATTTTGAGTCCAGAGTAGACTCCATGCAGATCGAGCACAAATCTGTAACAGAGGCAAAGAAAGGTGATAGCGTTGGCGTAAAGGTACCTGAAAAGGTAAGAGAAGGGGACAAGGTATATAAAATAGTCGCGGATTAATTCGCAACTTACACCGGAAGGATTTGAGCAAGAAGAGGTAGTTATTCTGCTTTCTAACAAGTCAGTGAAGCTGACGGGAAGAAACTGCGGGGTTTTACGTTTAAGGCCATGCTAGCTCGAAAGGCCTGCCGCCCGCAGCTTACCTCCACGTTCAGATATCTCCAACAAACCCGTAACGAACCCCGATTACATTTTACTGCTATCATTATGCAAGTATCAGGGGCCTAAAATATTTGTGATATCGTTTTTTCAATGGGGGCAAATACATTTCACAGGGTTTGCCTTTTTGACTTTGGTGTGGACATTTTGGGACATTAAAATTTTAGTAACAGTTTAGCTTTTTAAAATATTATCTCCCATCAAACCCACACCAGGTTGTAATGTTTTCTACTGGTTCGCGATTGCTTATCACTTTATTGGCAGGGAAATCCCGATTGGGATAACCGATGGCAATAGAAATCATAGTTCGCTTTGATTCTGGTATGCCTGCAAGTTTGTGCAACACCTCGGGATACGTTATGCCCTGATTTGCAATGCAGGTGCCCAGACCATAGCTCAGTGCAGCCAGGCAGATGGTCTGCGTTACAGCACCGATATCGAATAATGGCCTGGGGTAGTGCAGCGATTGATCAACCGAGATAATGATAACTGCCGGTGCATTAAAATATCGGAACCCTCGCTCCATCCATCGGTCCCTTTTCTCCTTATCATCTTTTGGTATATCCATGAGCTGAAAAATCTGCTTGGCAATTTCAATCTGACGTCGTCGATAAACGCTTCCCGGAGGCAACCCTTCGGTATGAAGGTCGGGATGGGGTGGAGCCCCGGCATTAAGCTTTTCAATATTGGCCTTCCTGACATTATCAAGGATATCACCGGCTATAATGGTAAATTCCCATGGCTGACTGTTTTCTGCTGACGGGGCACGGGCGGCTATTTCCAGGATTTCCCTTAGAATATTTTTAGGAATGGGATCGGGTTTAAAGTCTCTGATACTCTTTCGTGTTCTTATAGCTCCCACGATATTCACTCTCTTTCTCCTTTTGTAATAGTTTAGTTCTTTTAAACAAATCGATTTCAATAAA
>JBARSG010000108.1:0-2481 GCA_049644625.1 Desulfobacterales bacterium
TGTTATTTGTGTTTTGTAATTTGATTTTTTGACATAAAAACACAATAAATCAGAGTTTAGGCACTAAAGCGTTACCTTATTTTTCCGTGATAGATTCTTCTATCTTAATGCCAAAATGCCTTCCACCCTCTTCCATGGCCACCAGAACCTTGTCACCGGGCGATAGATTCACAACAGATACCGCTTTGCCGTCAGGGCTTGTCAGCCGGATCGTTTCAGCATTTTGAACAATGCTTGTAATCTCTTTTCCCTTAAAAACAGCCTTTACCAGCATCAATGGACGTTTTTCAATTTTTAAGCGCCCCACAATACCGGTTGTTGTATTGCCTTTAAAATCCACGATCATCACCGGATCTCCGGATGAAAGCTCTGAAAGATACTTTGTTTTTCCGTCCGGAATTCTTGTGTATGAATGCACGGGTCCCGCATTCACCCGGAAAGGCCTGGGAGATACATAAGGATTGGAAATGCTTTCGGCATGTATTAGAAAAAGAGCACTGCTGCTGTTTCCAACCAGAATTCCCTGGCCCATGTCCATTGATGTGCAGGTATCCACACAGACCCTGTCTCCCATCCCCACTGATCTGACTTCGACAATTTCGGCCGCTTGAAGAGATATTTTATCCCCTTCCGAACGAAACCAGGAGAGTGCTTTTTTCAGCTCTATCACATCGTCTGTATGGAAAAGAACATGGTCTACACCTTTTTCAAGAATGCCGAAAGCGGTTTGCGCCTCTTTTAAATCGCGAACCTGTGCAATGACCTTTGCGCCTTTTGCGATAAGGTTCTCAAGGGGAATGACTGTCCAGTCAGTGCACTCAAGAATGACACGCTTATTTTGACTGAGCTTGACTATTTTTTCTTCGTCTTCGCCGCTTGTTATGGTGAAGAAGACCACGTCTTTCCCAAGCTTTAGGTCACCGTCTTCAGAAATGGTCTGAATCCTTCCCAGCTCTTTTACTTTTTGGGAAAATCCCTTGGGCACCATGATACCGTCCGCACCCCCTTCAAGAGCCGTAGTCACTATTTTCTTATCCCAGGGATCAGCCTTTACCCATAGTTTTCGCATAATTTACTCCTCATTTAGAATTTTAAGCGCATCTTCCACATTACGGCCTTCATGAACAATGGCTGAAATCGCCCGCACCATGCGCGTAGGATCTTTATGCTGAAACACATTGCGGCCTATGGAGACACCTTTACCCCCTGCGTCAATAGAACCTTTTACCATTTCGAGGATCTCATGGTCTGAATCCATTTTAGGACCACCGGCAATTACAACAGGAACCGAACACCCCGATACGACCTCCTTAAATGTCTCCACAGAGCCGGTGTATGAAACTTTTACAATATCTGCTCCCATCTCGTTTCCTACACGTGCGGCATGCTTAACTGCGTTTACGTCGTATTCATTTTTGATTTTCTCGCCTCTTGGATAAATCATGGCAAGCAACGGCATGCCCCAGATGCGGGCTTCATTGCTCACCCGCCCAAAATCATTAAGCATTTCTTTTTCCTGGCCGTTCCCTAGATTCACATGTATGGATACAGCATCCGCACCAAGTTTGATGGCTTCTTCAACCGTACAGACCAGTGTTTTGACATTGGGATACGGTGAAAGGCTCGTGGAGGCGGATAAATGGATTATCAGTCCGATATCCTTGCCTCCCCCTCGGTGACCTTCACCCACCAAACCCTTATGCTCCACTATGGCATTTGCTCCCCCTTCGGCCACTTTATGGATTGCATCTTTCATGTCCTTAAGACCGTCTATGGGACCCATGGAAATGCCGTGATCCATTGGAACAATTACCGTCTTTCCGGTATCCCGGTTCTGTATCCGCTCTATCCGGATTCGTTTGCCTAAATACGTCATGATGGACTCCTCCTTTTAAACAAAAAAGGCCGCGAAGCTTTTTTCTCCACGGCCTTTGGAAATAAAAAAACCGTGGGTTTTCCGTCTACCCACGGTTTTTTTCGCTTTGCAAGTTGTTCTTGTATCAGCGCACCCCAGGCCGACCGGTATTAAAAAAATACCAATAATAAAAATAATACTTGCCTGATTTATTATGCACCATCTAGTTTCCTTACGTTATATAAACTTCCTTGTAACAACACCTATCGTATCGAATTTTTTATGTCAAGACTTTTTTCAAATGCAAACAGGGTAAACGCATTTGATTTCGGCACAGCGTAGCGTCGTGGAGCGTTCTCCCTGTATTGGGATTCAAAGCGGAACCGCTGCTTTGTACAGAGTGACATTTCCCTTGATAGTGTATTTTGTTACACCTGCAGGTATTAAAATCGATTTTCCCTTGTCAATGGCAACCTCATCATTTTTCCCAAGATCGCTAATCGTTGCTTTTCCATTTGTACACAGGAGTATTTCAATGCTCCTGTGGGCGGGACTATTATAGCTCATACCTTGTTTTAAATGGATAATAGACAGAACGAACTCCTCGGCATAACTTGCATATACAC
>JBARSG010000109.1:0-2422 GCA_049644625.1 Desulfobacterales bacterium
TAATCGTCTCAGATTTGCGGTAAACCTACAACCCCTGAATCCCCCTTTTAGCGGGAAACCCGTAAACGGTTACAGAATTTATAATATAAAAATTTTCTTTTTTCAAGAAACGTTACATAGTGATGTGCAGCTATTTTTCAAGGATGGTGTGTTTTTTTTGACACACTTTTGGCTTTAAGCCATTGGGACAATAATGTCCCAAAAAAAGATTACGTCATTGTTAGTTATTAAAATCAATGAATTAAGTCAATACACTAAAGTGTTCCCTGTTAGTTATTAATTTTGGCACGGGCTTTGCTTTAATGAAAAACAATTAAACTATTTTCGAAATAAGTCAGGAGTGGATTGTGGATTATAAACAGCGGACATTAATGCATGAGGTCGGTTGCACAGGTATCGGCCTTCATACCGGGGAAAAAGTCAAGATCAATCTAAGACCTGCCCCAGCCAATAGCGGGATAAAATTTGTAAGAACCGACCTGAAAGGTCGCCCGGAAGTAGAAGTACGCTTCGATAATGTATTTGACACCACCCTTGCAACAACAATTGGCACTAATGGTTGCAAAGTCTCGACCATTGAGCATCTAATGGCAGCCTTTTTCGGGCTGGGCATAGACAACGCAGTGGTTGAGCTTGATGGTCCAGAAGTTCCTATTATGGATGGCAGTGCGGCCCCTTTTGTTTTTCTTATTAAAAGCGGGGACGTCCGGGAACAGAAAAGCCCAAAACAGTTCATCGTTATTAAAAAGCCTTTTAAGGTTGATGACGGCAATCGATCCGTTTGCATATACCCGTCAAAAGAGCTGAAGATCACCTATATGATTGATTTTCAACATCCCCTTTTGAGGAATCAGGAATACGAACTAACCTTTTCCGGCAGGGATTTTGTAAGGGAAATCAGCACGGCTCGAACATTCGGTTTCATGAAAGATGTCGAGACACTCAAAAAAAATGGATTTGCCAGGGGAGGCTCGCTTGATAATGCGGTCGTCATTGATGACTTTAGGATTATTAATGAAGATGGTCTTAGATTTGATAATGAATTTGTAAGGCATAAGATCCTTGATTTTATCGGAGATATTTCTATTGTAGGATCTCCTATTATCGGCCATTTTGTTGTTAAGAAATCCGGTCATTTTCTTAACCAGCACATGCTAAGGAAGCTGATGGAATCAAAGAAACACTGGAAGGTAATGACCTTTAAAACTCCGGAGGAATGTACTAAAACCAATGTAACTATCCCGGCCTTTGGCGCGTTGCAACCCGTGACTGCCTAAACCGCCTGATAAGCCTATCTACATATTACTGACACTGAAAAAGGGGTCACTAAAACCGTTCTCGGGAAGTGGCCCCTTTCCATTTTCCACACCTTGTACCATTAAGCGAAAACACTGCATAATCAAGCCCAGCCTGATCAGAGCAACGCATCGATATAGCTTGCATTCCAAGGGGCACTTACGTATTATATCTGCTCAGAATATCCGGTATTTTTATACTAACTGTAGGAAATTGCCTTTTCACAAGGAACATCCAATGAGCTGCGCCCCTTTCCCAGGCAACAGGTTAAAAACAGCCTTAGTAATGATTTTTCTTATGGGCTCCCTTCTGGCAACACCGGCCCGGGCAGAAGAAGCGCGATTAACGGATATTGTAGCGACCTCTGCCGGGGAGCATCTCCTGATATATTTTAGAGTTACGGGCTGCTTTACAGAGGAGATGATAAAGGCCATTGAAAATGGGATCAATACAACCTTCACATTTTTTATAGGGCTTTATGAAGTCAGGGATTTCCAGTGGGACAATAATATTGCTGAGCTGAGAGTGACGCATAGTATCGTGTATGATAATCTCAAAAAGGCTTATAAGGTTCGACTTTCGGAGAGAAATAGTGAAATGATCCTTGTGGAGGATTTCCATGAGGCAAAAAACCTGATGTCGAAAATTGTGGGTGTCAAGCTAACAGGGCTTAATAAATTTCAAAAAGGAAACCGGTACCAGGTCCGCATGATGGCCGAATTAGCCAAGATAAGGCTTCCGTTGTACCTTGATTATGTGCTTTTCTTTTTATCCTTGTGGGATTTTGAAACCGATTGGTACAAGATAAATTTCACATATTGACTAGCGAAGCCAAGGCCTCAAACCGACGAGTTTGTGTGCGTTTATCAATTTTGTTGCTTGAGGCGTAGAGATGCTGGTTGCTGGATGCTCGATGCTGGATAAAGACTTTCCCATTTACAGTGACTGGAAATATTATCAATTTGTTGTACGGTCCTTTTCGAAAGATTATAAAAGTGGAAAAATTCCTTATTTCATCCAGTATCCAGAAACCAGCATCCAGCAACATGTTGTCAGTAGCAGCAATCATTGCCGATTCCAAAAATTCGGCTCAAAATTCACGATCTTGGTCTATATAGACGGCTAG
>JBARSG010000110.1:0-1875 GCA_049644625.1 Desulfobacterales bacterium
GATCTGGGTGTTACGCCGGCGCCTGAATTGACCGCCGGGGCCCTTAGTACGGTCCCGATGGTGGCGGGTCTCTGGCCAGTACTTCTTACCGGTCTTTATGCCGTGTCAAAACGTAAAGAGAAGATTGAAAAAATAGAACAACAACAAGCCATTGCTTCAACACTGGAAAAGGCAAATGCAGAGGCTGAATCAAAGCTTTCCAAAGCCCTGGCAAAAGCCCAAAAAGAAAAAGATGCCGCAATAAAAAGAGAGGTAAAAAAGGCGCTTGAAGAAGCTAAAAAGACTCAAGAAAAGGAGGGTTCCTGATGTCAGAAAAAGCCGGTGCAGCCAGCAAATCATTTTTCACCCCTTTTAATGTAGTTGCCGGCATCATCGTTATCATCGGATTAATCCTAACTGCTCTGAGGTTTACAGGAGGATTGGCTGCGGTCACCAATCTTTCCGATTACAACCCCTGGGGGATATGGATAGGCTTTGACCTGCTTGTCGGTGTTGCTCTGGCGGCAGGTGGGTATGTCACTTCTGCAGCGGTCTACCTTTTCGGAATGAAAAAATATCATTCCGCTTTACGACCCGCTATTCTTACCGGTTTCCTGGGATATGCACTTGTTGTTCTTGCACTTAATTACGATGTCGGACGTCCATGGCGCCTTCCCTACCCGTTTGTCATCCAGCAGGGCACAACGTCTATTTTATTTGAAGTGGCTGCATGCGTTGCACTATACCTTACGGTTCTTTTTATTGAATTTTCTCCAGCAGCACTGGAATGGCTCGGTTTAAGAAAGGCACGCCGCATTGTCGTCAAATTGACCTTGCTTCTCACCATATTCGGTGTTGTGCTTTCCACACTTCACCAGTCTTCTCTGGGAGCTCTTTTCCTGATAGTACCATCCAAGCTTCATCCTCTTTGGTATTCGCCATATATACCGATCTATTTCTTTATTACCAGTATCATTGCAGGACTCTCCATGGTAATTTTTGAAAGCACACTTTCCTACCGGTATCTTTCTCACAAGATGGATGAGACTCACCTGAAAGAAAAAAATGATGTAACTTTAGGATTCGGGAAAGCAGCCTCATATGTTCTTGCAGGCTATTTCGCAATTAAGGTTATAGGGATATCTACAGGGAACCACTGGCATTTGCTTGGAACCTCATACGGATTGTGGTTTCTATTGGAACTTTTTGGATTTGTGGCCCTGCCGTGCTTTCTTTATGCTGTCGGGGTTAGGGATAAAAATTTGAAGCTGATAAAATGGACGGCGGTACTTGCCGTACTCGGTATTATTTTAAACCGGTTTAATGTGTGTCTTATTGCGTTTAACTGGCAATTGCCGTCCAGTGAAAGATATTTCCCACACTGGATGGAGATAGGAATTTCTGTTTTTATCGTTACAATAGGTGTTATTTTTTACAAGTTCATCGTAACCAGGATGCCAATTTTATATAAACACCCGGAATACAGCGATTCACACTGATTTGTGCTTTTGAGGAGCTATCAACAATGGACGGTACTTTTTATACACTCCAGGAATTCATGACATATACTGAAGACGTCACGTATATTTTAATTGTGGCCATACTTCTGGGGATGTTAGGGTTCTGGATCTTTCTGGTTGAAAGGGATGAAAATGAATAAAAGGAGAATGCAATGTATTGGTTCGTAACCGGCCCTTTATTATGGCTGTCATTTACGATCTTTGTTATCGGTTGTATCGTTCGTATAATAGGGTATATTAGAGGCCTGGATTGGCAAGCTGACAGAGTTGCCTACACCGCTCACTTCTCCTATGGAATAAAAGGAGCCATACGGTCTATTTCGTTCTGGCTATTTCCCTTTGGCACTCGATGCTGGAGAAATAATCCGGTATTTAC
>JBARSG010000111.1:0-4611 GCA_049644625.1 Desulfobacterales bacterium
GAATGTGCACGGTTAATCCATAAGCATACAAGGCTCTGGGTATTGATCGAAACCAATGGGTACGGGCTTACTTCCCAAAATCTCGATTATTTACGCGATTGTGGTGTGGATGCCTTTTGGCTCGACATTAAAGCCTATAACGCCGATACGCACAAATGGCTAACCGGATGTTCCAATGAGGCTATTCTGAAACTACCGAAAGAAATACTCAAGCGGGATTTTGTACTGGAAGTTTTATCGCTTTATATTCCCGGTCTTGTTGAAACCGACCAACTCGAAAATATTGCCCGGAGCCTAAAACAAGTGGATCGTCTCATACCGTTTACCATCTTGGCTTTTTTCCCCGAATACCGCATGAAGGAGTTTGCAATACCGGCCGTATGGGAAATGATTGAAGCATATAACCGGGTAAAGGCAACCGGACTTGAGAATATACGTCTGGGAAATGTGGGAGTCTTTGCGCCCACTCAAGAGGATCAAGAATATTTGATGTCTTGCGTTGGCAAGGGTGTATTTTAATTTTTCATGGACATTGAGAACAAAAGAATAGAAGCAAACTCTTTACCAGTTCGGCCATAAAGCCGTAGTCCAGCCTGCCCATGGTATCTGATGCCCGGTGATAATGGGGATTTCGGAAAAACGCCGTATCTGTAATCATGACCGCCTTATATCCCCGATCCCAGAATGAAGAATGGTCGCTGAGTCTCACAGAAGGAAGCAGATACCCTCCCAATGGAACCGTCAGCTTAACCACGGGAAGATCCGGGTTTCTGCAAAAAGCCCGGTATAATGCCTCTGTAAAACCTTTAGAGCTAAGATTGCCCACAATGCCGATAAAGTCTCCCTGCTTGGGATAGCCTAAAAACATCAATGGAAACGGATAGCTCTGGCAGCCCGGATCATGGCAAGTGTAGCCGACCATCTCCAGGCAAATCATACCGTCTATCTGTTCTTTTTGTTTCCAGGCTTTCATTGCATACACCCTGCTTCCCATATGCCGTGTGCCAAAGGCCGGCGGTTCTTCCAGAGTAAAGGAAACAAATTTCACTGCCAGGTCCAGTTCTTGATTCCCTTTCAGTGCGTTTAAATGCCGTGCAGTCTCCAGTTGGACGGCAATGGCACTGGCATTGTCGTCAGCACCCACCGTCCCGGCCACCGAATCGTAATGTGCTCCCACAAGATAATGTTTTGTTGGGGTGTCACAAAAAGAGATTTCCGCCACCACATTTGCAACCGTATAATTCCGGTAGGGGTAGGATTCGCAATGTACCGGTATGCCTACGTCTTGATAGAATGTTTCGATGTATTCTTGAGTCTTTTTAAGGTGTTCAGGTAACAAGACACTGCGTTCACCAATGGTCACCGTTAGCGTTCTCAGGTGGTCCTTTAGTCGTTCAGCCGTTTTTTCCATGTCAATCATGAATATCTCCCTATCTGCCATACTTCCGAGACAACCGGCATAACCGAGTCTGTTGATTAATGGTCTTTTCGCACAATCTCTGCGTTATGCTCAAAAAATAATCCTCGGAATATCAAATATATGCCTGTGGTTATTTTTTTCGCATGCCTTGATCTTGAACGAAAATCCTCATTAATCAACAGACTCATAACTTGCCAGAAATAAAACTATTGAAACAATAAACCATTTCAGTAACCGTTCACGGATTTCTTTTAAATAACAAATTCCAAGCACCAAATTACAAATAAATTTCAAATCTCAAGCACCAAATTCAAAAAATCATGCCAAAAGCAGGCAAGAATCTAAAGTTCCAATGATTTTAACTAGTTCGATTTTTCCAGTATTGATAAAAATATCTTTTTCAATTCGTCCGTCTTTCTTCAAAATCATAAGGTTTCGAATTTTGAATTTCGGTTATTGTAAATTTTTTGTTATTTGGAATTTGTTATTTGGAATTTCCATTAATTCAACGATGCTGTGAACGGATACCCATTTCATAACGTAAAAGTTAATTGAAAACCAATCATATATCAATTATAATTTATTTTTATGGGCACATGCAATTTTTGTAAAAAAAGCGCGAAAACGATTTCAAATACAATCGGTTTTTGTGCCGACTGTATCAGGGCCCATTTTGATATTGTCTGGCCGCAAATTAAAAATGTTCACCGACACAGCCGAAGAGCCTACGGCCTCCCGGAAGATCCTCCCCGAGCAGATCACGGCATTCTCTGCGGTCTGTGCGTCCATAACTGCCGGATTCCTGAAAATGGAACCGGTTTTTGCGGGCTGCGGCGAGTGAAAAACGGGAGGATCCATGGCGGAAGGCCTCACGAAGGAAATCTGTATTTTTATTTCGATCCCCTTCCCACAAACTGCGTCGGTGATTTTGTCTGCCCCGGCGGCACCGGCTGCGGATATCCAAAATATGCGGTTTCAAAAGGACCCGAGCACGGCTACAGAAATCTGGCCGTATTCTACCATGCCTGTGCATTTAATTGTCTGTACTGCCAAAACTACCATTTTAAGGAACAAACATTTTCTACCAAAAAGATCACCGCAAAAAACCTCGCCGGGGCCGTAGACCAAAAAACCAACTGCATCTGCTATTTTGGCGGTGATCCCACACCTCAGATCCTCCATGCCGTAAAAACTTCCAAAATAGCCCTTAAAAACGCCCATGGCCGTATCCTGCGAATATGCTGGGAAACCAACGGGGCCATGCAGGAGCCTTTTTTGACAATGATGGCGGATCTGTCTTTAAAATCCGGAGGGTGCATCAAGTTCGACCTAAAGGCGTGGGACCCGGGTATTCACCACGCCCTTTGCGGGGTAACCAATACAAAAACCATGGGAAATTTCCGAACCCTGGCCGGATGGACAACAAAAAGACCAAAACCGCCGTTGCTTATCGCCAGCACGCTACTGGTTCCGGGATACGTGGATGAACCCGAGGTGTCCGAAATCGCGGGGTTTATTTCAAGCCTCCATCCGGAAATTCCTTACAGTCTGCTGGCGTTTTATCCGCAATTTTATCTCAACGATCTCCCCACTACGTCCAGGTCTCATGCCCTCCGTTGTCGTGATGCTGCCAAAAAGGCCGGCCTGCGAAATGTCCGTATAGGGAATGTGCATCTTTTAGCAGAAGACTATTAGCCCGAATTTTTTATAAAGAAGTTATCTGTAACTTCTCGTTAGGTTCTGGTGTATGAAATGATTATAGTGAGCCGCATCCATAATTTATTGAGAAGTTACAGCTATCTCAACGTACAAGTTATGCCTGACAGAAAGAATAATGATGCGAGTTTCTAAATCAACGTTGCTATGGGTATGCGGTCTGACGCTGGCCATTCTGACTGCCGCTGCAGTCTTTGTGTTCAATCCAATGGGGCTTGGTCCCGAGCCGGAGACAGTGCTCTCTCGCGATTTTTTCGCCACATCGGCCAAAGACTTGAGTCAGCTTGAGCTTCTCGTGGACGGTGAGGAGGCATTCGATGAGATTCTTGAGGCAATTGATTGTGCCCGATCTTCGATTTTCGTTCAAATATTCATATGGAAAGACGATACCATAGGACGGCGAATTGTGGCCGGACTCAAAGCTGCGGCCAAGCGCAGTGTAAGAGTGACGGTCAGAAAGGATGTGCTGGGAACGTTCTTTGAATTTGGTGACATGGTAAAGGGTAAGATGAGCCCGGCTTTTACCAAGGCCGGATTGAGGGGATATGAAAACATAGACGTGGATGTAGATGTGTTTGCAGACACAGACCACAGCAAGTATTTTATCGTGGACGAGCGCCTCGCGATCTTCGGTGGAATGAACATCGGCGAGGAATACCATTCCCAATGGCATGACTATATGGTGTTGATCCGGAGCAGGCAATGGACAAAGTCTTTTGCAGATTTAGTTATGAAAAGCTTCCCCTGGCCGGATCCGTCACCTTTCATGGTAGCGGTAAATGATAGAAGGGCCACAGAGATTCGCACCGCACTGATCCAGATGATCGATAACGCCAGTGAAAGCGTCATCATAGAACATGCGTATTTTTCCGACGGCAAAGTGATAGAAGCCGTGAGCCGGGCTGCCCAAAGAGGAATCACCGTAGAGATCATACTGCCCAAGGAGTCCGACACCCACCGTTATGCCAACATGACCACGATTAACCGTCTGCTCGACTCAGGTTCTGAAACCAACCTAAGAATATTTCTTTATCCCCACATGAGTCATGCCAAAGTGGTGCTGACCGATGGAGAAATTGCCGCCGTTGGATCGGCCAACCTAACCCCGCGAAGCATGCTGACCAGCCGGGAAGTAACCCTGTTCGTTCACGGTTCGCGTGACGAGCCGTTTCTTAAGAAACTGCGTCAGCGGCTCAATACGGATATTGCTAAAAGCGAACAGGTTTTGGCGCCATTCAAACTCAGCTTCACTGACAGAATTAAAGCTGTGGTGGGAAAATATGTCTGGTAATCATAAATGAACGGATAAAAAAAGAAGCCATAGATTCAACAGATCGACGGACAGTGCAAACGCATTTGAATCCCAATACAGGGAGAACGCTCCACGACGGCGTGTATCTCTTTCCAACCGACTGAAACTTGTGCTTAAGCACCCGTAAGCCCGAGCCGCGCCAGAGTTATTAAGAACAATTCGT
>JBARSG010000112.1:0-4024 GCA_049644625.1 Desulfobacterales bacterium
GGGCATGACTCTGGTGGTTCAAGTTTTTTAATGATTATTCGGGATAGGAAAATAAGGATACATACTACATCGCAGGGTGGGTCAACATCGCTTGACAGCTCAATTCTGACAATTCGATATCACAACCCTTGACCTCGCTTCAAGGTAGCAGGTACATAGCAGAAATCTGTAAGCAACTCTTATAAAAAAAAAGCAGGATCATTGTCGATCCTGCCTCGTTAAACATCTTTTATGTTTTATTCTGATGTTCTTGGTTTCAGCCTTCTATCAAGTTCGCTTCTTCTGTCTTTACCAGACCTGCGTTCAGGGATATGCAGTTTATATGAAAATTGACGCCTTTCCGTACCTGAGCGCCTTCCTCCATTATCAAATAAGACGTTTTTCATAACTGTTTCACTTTCTTAAAGTCTAAATGTTTCTGATAGCTTATTCCCGGAATAGAAACCTTTATTTTTTAGATGCCGAGCAATATTTTCTGTATACTTATCTTCAAAAATCATGCCATATAATATTTATATGGTATAATGATATAATTATCAGATAGTTAAAACAAATTGTGGGGTATTGATAGACATGTTAAGACATAGTAGAGTATGTGGAATTGTGGACTAAACTACATAAAATTTATGAAAAGTGTTTCATCCTTTTAGATAGTCCAGATTTTGGAATAAATGACTCTGCCTTGATTATCGTCTGATAGTGTTCGGCCTTTTAATTATGGTCTATCTTTGGGTTAACTTGGTAACAATCAGGACATTTCACTAAATACTCGTCAGGTGAACACTTAAATAAAGCGCCACCCTGCAATCCAAATCCTCCTGATGTAGGTGTTATCTCAATTATTGTCTCGCACCCGCAGTCTAAACATTTATCTTTTAATACTATTGTCGATTTCTCAGGGTTAGCTTCAAACATTTTTCTTAATATTTCAATCATTAGGGACTACATCTTTCCACTAATACTCTGCCTGTTTAACGTATTGTTTATTTTGATGTTCTCGGCTTTCTTCTATCAAGCCCGCTTCTTCTTTCCTTACCAGATCTGCGTTCAGGAATATGTAAAGTATAAGAGAATTGCCGCCTACCTACTCCTAATCGCCTCCCTCCGTTATCAAGTAATGTAGGTTTCATAGCAAATCACTTTTTTTAAATCCAATGTTAAAAGAATAGTTGTTTAATAACCGTATAAGATTATGTATTTTGTATGTCAAGAATAAAATAACACAATATATGGTATCAAAAAGCCATATTACGGGGGATTTTAGGAGTTAATTGTGAGCAGCTGGTGGAGTTTGCCTCAAAAAATCAAAAGGGCAAACCCTCTGAAATGGATTTGCCCTTATTGAAAAACGATATTACAAATATTTTCGACCTCTGATATTTGCATTTTTATTGCAGATACAACCAGCCGCCAGTTAAATTCTATTCTCTGGGGTTACCCCAACATATTGGGGTGCTCGATAAGATCTAAAGATCGCAGAATGAATCGCATATCTGCTCGACCAACAAAAGAGGCGTGCAGATGTGTTCAACTCGCTTCATTCCCGCGCGACACTTTAGGAAGGGTTGCAGGTGTACATCCAAATTCTGCAAGGAACATCGATATATAAAGCGTATGTTGTTCCCGAACACATTGAAATACCGATCTGGCGGTAGGATTTTCCAATTGGAGACGTTGATGACGCCGCACCATTCTGATGCTTCAATGCTTAATCACTTTCTTCGAGCTTCTAGAGAACATCCTGTGAAACACGATACACCGGATCAGGCTTTTGATAGGGCTTTTGATAGGGCTTTTGTTAGCTCCATTAACCCATCGCTGCGTTCTATGAAAATTTGACTGTGCGGGAAGGGTATCTCTATACCGGCATCATCTAAAGCACGTTTGCATCTTTCAGTATATTCCCATTGGAGAGAGTACTGCATCAGTGGGTCCTGCGTCCAAAAACGAAGCTGAAGGTTGACGCTGCTGTCCCCAAGCCCCGTGACAATCACGGCGGGTGCAGGTGTTTCGAGAATTCGTTTATCATCTTTTATCGTAGCCAAGATTACTTCCCGAGCTGCCTGAATATTTTCCTTATAGGCGACTCCAATCGGCACTTTTGCTCGGATGCGCGGGGTCAGCGTGAAATTTCGAATTCGTTCCTGGGCGAGGCCCTTGTTTGGCACGACGATTGTCTCATTGTCAAACGATGTCAACACGGTTGTACGCAGTTTCACTGCGGTCACCGACGCATGCAGATCACCGAATGCGATCCAATCGCCTTTCTTAAACGGGCGGTCAATGAGCAGGGTGATCCCTGATATCACATTCGCAACCGTATCTTGGGCGGCAAATGATATGGCCAATCCAGCGACACCGAGTCCTGCGATCAGTGATGTAATTTTGATGCCGAGTTGACTGGCGATGGTCAGCATCGCAATGATGACTACAACATATCCGGTGAAACGAACGACAATATCGCTGGCCTCTTCAGGCACGTTTGCCCTGTGCATAGCGTTTGACAATATCCGTTTCGTCAGTTTGAGGATAACCCAGAAAATACATGCCAGAATTACAGCAGCTATGAGGTTGGGTAAATAAGTAACTAACTTTGTCATCATCGCGCTTACATCGAGCTTTTGTGCAAGTTGATTAAACATTATAACCCTCCTTTCTATTCAGAAATCAGTTGATCATACAAAAGTATTACGCCACGAACCCATAATGGAATTTCCGTTATTTCGCAATCTGAACCTACTGACTATCAATTCGATCAATGAGATACTTCTTTATCGCAAACGAATACATTTTATTTAGTCTATACTGAACGACATAAATACTTGCGCATATAATTATTTTATGTTATCATGCATGCATGAAAAAAACAACGATATCCGATGCTGAAATTATTGTATTCGCTCTTCAGGATGAAATTCGCCGATCTAATGAAGCGCGTTATGATCATCGGCTGCACGCTGTCCTTTTGGTTGCCCAAGGGTTGAGTTGCCGAAAAGTCGCCCAATTGCTTGGAGACTCACCCAGAGCCGTTGCATATTGGGCGAGGCGCTTTGAGGATGAAGGACTTGCCGGTTTAACTGAGGCTGAACGTCCTGGACGTCCTCGACGGCTCCAACCCGACCAAATAAACCAAATAGATGCAGCTCTACGCAACCCACCTTCAGATTATGGACTTTCAGTAAATCTATGGGACGGAAAAACGTTGTCTGCATTTATTCAAAAACAATTCGGAATCAATCTGGGTGTTCGGCAATGTCAAAGGTTGTTTCGACAGTTTGGGTTCAGATTGCGCAAGCCCCGACCTATGATCGCCCATGCTGATCCTAACAAGCAGTTAAGGTTTAAAAAAAATTCTAACGCTTTCAAAGAATAAGAATGTTGATCTATGGGCAACAGACGAAGTTCATTTTCAACAATATGGGTCACGTTGTCGCATGTGGGTCCCACCGGAAATAAAAGACCCGATTTTACTACATCATCCAACTCGAAAGAGTATAGGTTATTTTGGTGCTGTTCGGCTAAGGGACGGCAAGTTTACATATCGTATGGAGATGGATAAATTTAATTCTGAAACCTTCTTTACTAGCCGGCCCGTCGAGAGATCAACGGGTGAGCTTTGCCTGAAATTGCCCTAATTTTGCGAGGTTGGATAAAAAATGGCGATTGACAACCTGACTTGCCTTTGGTATTTTAATTTCAATTGTTACCGCAACCGGGAACTGAAATCTGCAACGCCACGATAAGGGGTTGATCCGCATGCCGACTGATCCGACAAGCGTCGTCCGGGCCACAGCCCGGTCGGCCAAGTTCTCACTGGCGGCGAACTACGATCCGGAACTGGTTACGGCGCTCGCCGCGTACCCGGTGGATGAAGTTTACGGCAAGTTCCCCAACGACGGTGTCAGCGGCGGCCGTCCCCGCTATCTGGCGACACCGCTCTCTGAAGCAGATCTGCGGCATTACATCAGCCTGCTCGATCGTCATGGCATTGCCTTCAATTATCTCCTGAACGGGGCCTGTTTCG
>JBARSG010000113.1:0-2634 GCA_049644625.1 Desulfobacterales bacterium
GTGTGCTGAACCACCGGCAGACCCTTCCCATTTCCAACGAGGCCGTGGGTGAGCTGGTTCAAGAACTGATCGGCGGTGCGAATATTCAACCGGACAAACGATTTGTCTACTATCTGTTGGCCGCCACTGGAATTTGTGTGGTCCCTTTGACGTCTTTTAATACCAGTATGCAGGGCTTTCGTCTTACACTTTTAGAGCCGGATGAAAAAATGTTCTGCAAGATGCTGGATGGACTAAGACAAGGGATTGAGAGGTATATTGGGTAAGATGAACATCGAACTTTTTAAAAGATGAACATCGAACATCGAACATCCAACATCGAATGATGAATAAATAAACCAATATTGAACAGCGAAATGTGATTAAGGAAAAAGATGACGAAGCAAAGGTATGATCTCGAATAAAGGCTGCTTGAGTTTTCGGTGCGAATCATAAAAATTGTTGAGCAGTTGCCAAATACCAGAACAAGCAACCATGTTGCAGGCCAATTATTAAAATCGGGAACTTCACCTTATCCAAATCATGGTGAGGCCCAAGCAGCGGAGTCTCCAAAGGACTTTGTTCATAAACTCCGTATCTCATTAAAAGAACTTAGGGAGACCCAAAGATGGTTAAAACTTATTCAGAAGGTACCGTTAATTAAAAAACCTGAACTACTAAATGATATTTTAGATGAAACAGAAGAATTAATTAAAATATTTGTTACCAGTATCAAAACGGCTGAAAAGAAAAAGAAATAGTCATTCAAGGTTTGAAATCGCGTTTTTAAAAACAAATGAGATTAAATTGCGGAGCGAAGCGACATCATTATTCGACGGTCAACGTTGGATGTTCGATGTTGGACGTTCATCTTTTTCATTCTTTCTGGTTTATTCGGGTTAGGTTTTATTGGGGGCAATCCACCCACCGCCGAGAACCTCATCATTTCGATAAAATACAGCGCATTGGCCGGGGGTTATGGCCGATTGCGGTTTTTCAAACCGAACCACTGCGGTCTTCTCGTTAACCGGAAATAGTTTGGATGCTGCTGCTTTGTGACGGTACCGGACACGGGTGTGGACGTTAATGGGGGAGTTTGGTTTTTGATTAATCCAGTTAATGTTGTTAACCCCGCATTCAATAGAGAGTAGATCTTTTTTAAAGCCAACCGTCAGAAGGTTCTGCCCGGGGTCCATACTTACAACGTAATAGGGTTCGGAACATGGACGGTTAATCCCCCGCCGCTGCCCAATGGTAAAAAGATGCAGCCCCCCATGATGGCCGAGCAGGTTACCATTGACATCCACTATCCGGCCGGGCTTTGCTTCAAATCCCTTTTGAAGCGCAAGAAATTCCCCGTAATTTTTGTTTCTGATAAAGCATACATCTTGGCTTTCTCCCTTTTTAACAGGTTCAAGACCATTTTTTTGTGCAAGTTTAATAACCTCGGATTTTGTCATACTTCCGAGAGGAAATAAGGTGCGTGCCAGTTGTTTTTGGCTCATGAGGGATAGAAAATAAGACTGTTCCTTTTTAGGATCCACGCCTTTTATGAGATGAAATCTTCCCTGATTGTCTCTCGTTATTCCGGCATAATGACCCGTGGCAATCTTGGATGCGCCCAGTTTGTGAGAAAAGTCCAAAACCGTTCCGAATTTAATTGTGGAATTGCAAATCATGCATGGATTGGGGGTTTGGCCGGCCTGGTAGGTTCGTGTAAAATAATCGACCACTTTATGTTTAAAATCAATACGGCAGTCTAATGGTTTGACTTCGATCCCCAGCCGATCCGCAAGATGAGAAATGATATGAAAGGAATCCTTTTTTGCAAGTGTGGATGGCGATATATCTGTGTTTGGGAAAACACTTTTTTCATCGCCGTGATCGGTTTCATATCCGGTAATAAAGTGAATTCCGATGAGATTGTGCCCTTGTTGCTTTAACAGATAGGCGGCTACCAGTGAATCTATGCCGCCGCTTAAGGCAATGGCTGTTAATTGCTTCATTCAAAAAAAAGCTTTATTTGTTGGGCGGGTTTCCATGGCCCGGGTTGGGCAGGCAGGCACACAGAGTTCACATACGCTGCATTTTTTTTGGTCGAATTCGACTATCATTTCAGGCCGTTGAATGTAAAGTGCTTTTGTTGGACAAACAGCGGTACATGCGCCGCAGTGTGTGCATTTTTTTTTGATTCGCTTTATTTCCTGAGACGCATTTTCAACCTGTACTCTCTGATTTTTGAGATATTGTACACCGTCCTTGAAATTTTTTCTGGTTCCGGTTAATTCCAGAACCATAACACCCTCTTTCCTGGGGAGTACGGCGGCGTTGAGGATATTGAAAGTAAGGTCATAATCTTTCACAAGATAACAGACAATCGGCTTTTCCACCTCGGTTGCGGGAAAACGAAGAATCAGTATTTTTGAATACACGGCAGCCCTCCAGAGTTACTTATTTGTATTTAAAAAATTATTAATTTAAATATAATTGCCTGACATGTCAACTGCAACCTGAATTTCGAACAGGATAAACGCATTTGAATCCCAATACAGGGAGAACGCTCCACGACGGCGTGTATCTCTTTCCAACCGACTGAAACTTGTGCTTAAGCACCCGTAAGCCCGAGCCGCGCCAGAGTTATTAAGAACAATTCGT
>JBARSG010000114.1:0-2795 GCA_049644625.1 Desulfobacterales bacterium
GAACCACCGGACCCAGGGGCCTTCAACGCTGCCTTGAACTGGTTTGCCGGCGGCATGAATTCGATTTTTATCCAGGACGCAAACAGTCTGATTATAAAGCCGCACGACCTTATAGAGATTCTGATACATCTTAAAAACCGCTTTCCCTGGGTTGAGCGGATAACATCCTATGCACGGTCCCATACCATTGCCCGGATCAAGGATAGTGATCTCGAAAAGATAAAGGATGCCGGCTTAAACAGAATTCATATCGGTCTTGAATCCGGTTCGGACACGGTCCTCAAAATGGCTAAAAAAGGGGTTACCAAAGCAACCCATGTTAAGGCGGGTCTTAAAGTAAAAAAGGTCGGAATGGAACTTTCCGAATATATAATGCCGGGCCTGGGCGGAAGAGAGTATTCAAGGATTCATGCACTGGAAACAGCCGATGCCTTAAACCGTATCAATCCTGATTTCATAAGGCTTCGAACCCTGGCGATTCCCAACAGTGTGGAGCTTTTTGATGATTGGGAGGCCGGTCGTTTTGAAAAATGCACCGATCTTATGATGGCCAAAGAGATTCTGATTTTGATCCAGGCACTGAACGGTATTACCAGCGTTGTAAAAAGTGATCACATCCTGAACCTTTTTGAAACCGTGGAAGGTACGCTGCCCCAGGATAAAGAAAGTATGCTTGAAATCCTTCGCACATTTCTGGCAATGGAGCCTGAACGCCAATGCGTGTATCAGGTGGGAAGGAGGCTTGGATTCTTTTCACGCATCAGCGATATGCAAAACCCCCACAGGCTGAAAAAGGCGGAAAAGGCCTGCCGGCAATTTGGCGTTACTGCGGAAAATGTGGATGAAGTTATTGATGAATTGATGAAAAGATTCATATAGTTCCTGAACGAAAAATCCTAGTTTTCGTTCGGGAACTATATTGTTTTTTTAAAAAAGAAAAGGAGTATATATGACAGAGCATAATGGAATAATTACGTATTCGGATGATGGAAAACTCAATGTCCCTGATTTTCCGGTGATTCCCTTTATCGAAGGTGACGGCACCGGGCCGGACATCTGGCGAGCTGCCCGGCGGGTATTGGATGCGGCGGTTTCGAGTTCTTACGGCAGTGACCGAAAGATACAGTGGCTGGAGGTTCTGGCCGGTGAAAAAGCCTTTAATCAGACGCAAACCTGGCTTCCCGAAGAAACCCTGGAAAAGATCCGGATTCATCGCGTTGCCATAAAAGGGCCTCTGACCACTCCCGTGGGGGAAGGAATCCGGAGTATCAACGTGAGCTTGCGACAGGAGCTGGACCTTTATGCATGTGTTCGGCCAACAAAATATATTACAGGCATTCCAAGCCCCATGCTGAGGCCTGAGGACGTTGACATGGTCGTTTTCAGAGAAAATACCGAGGATGTTTATATGGGCCTTGAATGGAAAGCGGATTCTTTAATGGCCAAAAAAATCATCGATCTGGTAAAAACCGAGGATGGAAGGGAGATTCGAGCCGGATCCGGTATCGGGTTGAAACCCATCAGCCGCTTCGGAACCCAACGCCTGGTGCGGATGGCCATCGAGTATGCTCTTGAGCATAAAAAGAAAAGCGTTACCCTTGTTCACAAAGGAAATATCATGAAGTTTACTGAAGGCGCTTTTCGAAACTGGGGATACGAAGTTGCGCGGGAAGAATTCGGGGAATGGGTCATTACTGAAGAAGATCTGTGGCAAAAACATGACGGAGAAATTCCTCCGGACAAGATCGTGATAAAGGATCGGATCGCAGATGCCATGTTCCAACAGATTCTTTTGCGTCCCGCAGAGTATGATGTACTGGCCATGCCCAATCTAAACGGCGACTATATGTCCGATGCCCTGTCTGCCATGGTGGGAGGACTGGGTTTGGCGCCGGGAGCAAATATCGGTGACGGCTATGCTCTTTTTGAGGCCACCCATGGTACGGCTCCGAAATATGCGGGACAGGATAAAGTGAATCCCGGATCTTTGATCCTTTCCGGGGCTATGATGCTTGACTATCTTGGCTGGAAAGAGGCTGCAGACCGAGTCAGGGACGGATTGGTCAAAACAGTGGAACAAAAACGAGTCACTTATGATCTGGCGCGGCAGATGGAGGGTGCAGTTGAAGTCAAATGCTCGCAATTCGCAGACGAAATTATCCGTAATCTTTAAATACGGTACCGAGAAAATTCCGTTTGCCCTTCCGGATCAGGCGGAAATTTTGTGGGTAAATGAGCCGGAAACAAGAATAACCGCATCTGAATTTGCTTCAAGGATTCGCGGTGCGCTTAAACGGTTGGATCCGGATGTTACAACTGTTGCCGTGGTACTTGCGGATAAAACCCGGTTGTGCGGTTATCCGAAATTCTTGCCGGTGTTGCTGGATACGCTGAAAGGCTTCGGGGCACTATGGGATGAAATTACCGTGTTTATCGCCTACGGCACTCACTGGCGCCAGACCCATGAAGAAAGTGTTGCAGCCTACGGTGATACCTATAAGAAACTTCGGTTTGTGCATCACGATTGTCTGGATAATAATTGTTTTGTAGATTTGGGAAAGACTTCGCGCGCCACCCCGGTGCTTATTCGGCGCGATATTCTTGAAGCCGGTTTTCTTATAACTTTCGGCGCCATTTCACACCATTATTTTGCAGGATACGGTGGCGGGCGAAAGTTGATTTTTCCGGGTCTGGGTCAGAGAGAAGCCATATATCACAACCACAGGCTGTTTTTGGATCAAGAACGTCATATGCTTTCTCCTTTGTGTCAATCCGGTGTATTGGACAAAAATCCG
>JBARSG010000115.1:0-2206 GCA_049644625.1 Desulfobacterales bacterium
AAGCAGAACAGTCCTTCAACAATTGTATGTTAAAAATGGTAAGACAATCCGTGAGATTGCCAAAATCTTAGGTTGTTCACGTGAAAAAGTCAGACTTGGATGCAAGCAATTTGGTATTCCATTAAGACCTGTTGGAATCAGGACACTTGAAAGATAAAAAGAGGGAGGTATATGGTAAAGACAAAATGGATTCTTCTAATTGCAGTAGCAATCTTGCTAATCCCACGCAGGCTTTCTGGCAATAAAAAGGGAAATAAACGGCAGGCTTAAAAAGAGAAAGACGATAACCAGAAAGAGGGTAAGTCCTAAAAGCTATCGTCTCTCTATATACACGAAAAGCCAGAAAGGGGGACGGAAAGGGGGACATCCTATAACGTTCCTGTCAAGAAAAATTTACCAAAATAAAACTGCTGGAATATCGGTAAGATAAAATTTGTATAAAATTTAGACGCACTACCCCCCCATGTCTTGAACAACATTTTAAAAACTCGGCGACTTCTCACCCTGTAGCGAACCCTGTACCTGATCGTTATCATTATCCGGCATGCCTCTTAAAGCCACCAATCATCCCTTATCCAGGTTACAAAATTCAGTGAGAGGCCCAGGATTGTCCCGCCCGAGATCCTCATGAGGCCTCAACGTTGGTGCACGGGCTCTCTCGCCGAATATATTTTATTGCAGGTTTCTTTTACGCTACTGTCAAATAATCAGGATTAAAAGGCTCTTTGTTCTTCATCAATGTCCACGCTATTATCAAAAGCTTAGCTGACAGTTTTACTCTCATTTTTGTTTTGATCCCTTTTTCCTTTTCACGTCCACGAATCTTTTCAGTGAAATACTTTATGAAATGCTGATTCCTACTTGAGGCAACCATCGCCGCCTGGTAAAGCGCATATCGCAGATCAGCCTTGCCTTTCTTGGAAATCACAGGCACAGCCCTGTCTGTAGTCTTTCCGCTACGGTTGGCATTGAGATCAAGTCCGGCCATCTTTACTACCTGGCTTGCTTTGTCAAAACGGTATTCGTCTCCTATGTATGCCAGCACTTTTGCAGAAATATCCGGTCCAAATCCCGGGATACTCATTAAAAACTCATATTCTGAAAATAGGCAACACAGCTTCAGGACTTCCTTGTCTACCTGCTCAATTGCCTTTCTGGTCTGCTTCAGCTGCTCTACCAGCACCTCGGCTTCACAAACGGCTGCATCACCCGCCTCACAACAGATTGAATCTCCGGCAAGCTGCCATATCTTGTATAAATGTTTATGCTGTCTGAGCCCCTTCTTTCTGCTCACCACCGTCTTGAAAAACTCATTATATTCCATACCAGCTATTACCGACGGCGACAGACAGTTTTTCACAATTGCCAGATTATCCTGAGCACAACTTCCATAATATCGATCCATCTCCGGGAAATACTGCGCCACCAGATTGTTTCTTATCCGAAGCCACAGCCCCTGGGCCTGTTTCTTCAGCTTGCGCTTCAGGGAGAGAAGACCCCGCAGATCCCTTACCTCTCTGCAGGGATATTCGTAATATTGACACTTGCCTTGTGATATCAGGTCTGCAACATTGGCTGCGTCTTTCCCGTCGTGTTTGTCCCACCTCCCGTCCAGAAGCTGCCGATTTTTCGCAACCGCATTACCCGATACCAGTACTACCTCATGACCACGGGTGATTAAATACTCTCCCAAAGGCTTATGGTAATTTGCTGTCGGCTCCATCCCAAATACTACCTGGCTCAGATTGTTCTGCACTTTTACTGCCTCTGTGTGAGTCAAAAGCTTTTCAAATCCTTCTTTGTTGTTTTCAAATATCAATCGCTTATAAAGTGTTTTCCCCGTAGCGGTTCCTAAAAAAGCATTATGCTTTTCCTTGCCTATATCAATGCCTACCAGCAGATGCTTTTCTGATCCTCTGATCTCGTTTCTCAATTGACGAAACTCTTCCAACCTGCTATCTTCTTTCTTCATAAGATCCTCCTGTTAAGATTGTTATTTGTTTGTTTTCTGTCACTCATATCTTAACAGGAGTTTCTTTTTTGGCTATATAGATAATAAACTTTTTCTGTGTCAGCCTCGGGGGTATATCCTCGGGATGTTTTATAATATAACGTAGGTGAATAGGACGCGAAAAGCGGGACGTAGGTGAATAGGTGCATAACTAACTAAGCTTCGTGATCTTCAAAAACCTTATCGGTATCACCT
>JBARSG010000116.1:0-1589 GCA_049644625.1 Desulfobacterales bacterium
AAATAGAGCTTTGCGGCAAAATTGATGTGGTCCGGTTTACCAAAATCGTCGTTTATGGATTCCGTGACCGGCAGGATTACCGGTGTGAAGGCCAGAGTTTTTAAGGGACCCCCAAAGCTCTTGATCAGGTCGGCCGTGACAACATAATAGCCATCCAGGGCCTCTGTTGGATCATCGGGGTCTTTGGGGCGCGAAACAAAGGCGACAGGGTTAAAGGCATAGCCCTTCCCCCACTGGACAACTTCTTTGCCTGCATCGAGGGTAAAGCTCGGGCCTGGTTGTAAGGAAAGATACCCTTCCAGAAGATCAATATCCCCGTCCCAACCCTGATAGTCGTACCAGAGCCTACTGTCAGTTCTGAAATAAAGACTCGCAATGCCCTTCTGATAGCCTCCCTCGAGGCGAAGACCAAAATTATATTGTTCCAGGGTTGACCCCTCGTCCTGATCAAAGAATCGAAGCTTGTGGAAGGCAGAGTCACGACCCAGACCCAAAAGAACCGGTCTGAACTCAAGAAAACCACCGATGTAGTATGGTTTTTTTTCGATCTCCTTTTCAATTTCCGACAGATCAAACTCATATTCACCCTGGCCAAACGCAGGCTGTAAAAAAGTTAAAACCAGGCCCGCCACATAAACGCTAAGGGCGAACAGCGCTTTTTTCATCGCAGGCTTTCGACTTTCGAAAGAAAGTTAAGGGTAAAGACTTCATCGGGAAGCTCTTTTTTCTTCATCTTGGCAAAAATCATGATCGACTTATATCCCTTATATAATGGGCTGTCCGTCTCAATCACGGCAGGGCGCACAATACCGCCGCCAAACTCCTCAACTTTTTTAAAATAGAGTGTCTTGATCAGCATTCCGGAAGAGGCAAAACATTCGATTGTATTAGGGAGAAGCTTTTTATCGTCCACCCACATTTTAAGGCTGTCATAGGCAACGGATCTGGTTTTGGCTTTTAAATAAAGTACCAAAAGGCCTTCTTGCTGCTCCATTTTTTCGCAATTGTATTCAGCGCTGTAGTCAAGCCGCATGATATCAGCGTTGTTGAATATCCCTCCGGTCACCGACTGGAGGCTGGTGATGCGGATCGGTTTGCCTACATTCGGAATGTAAAGCCACATGTTCTCCCCCAACCGCAAAGTGGCCCGCCCTTTTTCACTTGCAGGGGATAAAAAAACGGATGCGACCTGGTCACGGCCTTTTTTAACTGTGAACATAATGAACTCTTTTTTCGAGCCGTCCGGTTCAATATTGATCAGCTTGCGGTACATCTCAAAACTGTCCGGGTTGAGGTTGCGATCAACCTTTTGAAGGGTTGCATTCCCATCATCCGAATACGCCGGTAGGGCAAGGCACAAACACATCACAATCATCGATAGTAATTTTATCATTATCTTCCTCCCATAACCCGGACAAGCCGGAACCAAACAGGATTTTTTAACCAATTGATTTTCAGCTTGTCCGGAAATTCGAAATTCGAAATCCGAAACTCGAAACAAATCCTAAATCCGAATGTTTCAATGACCAAAACAACATCAAAATTCAACGTCTTCCAAGTCATGCACCTGTTTTTGTCATTAGAATTTT
>JBARSG010000117.1:0-2618 GCA_049644625.1 Desulfobacterales bacterium
ATATTTGCCGATGTGGTGGGCATGCGGTTTTTTATCAACAAGCGGCGACCCGACCTGGAACCGATCCTGGGCCAAGAACTCGTGGAATGGGCCGGAGCCTTTCTAAGGATTCGACACGACATTCAAACCCTGTTTGACCCGAGCACCATTACCTGCATACCCGTGGACGGTGCCCGTCACCATCTCCCTTCCGGCCATTGGTGCAATCTTTGCGGAGTATGCTGTCAAATCGGGGGCATACTGCCGGATCCGCCAACAGGTATTTCTTATCCGGATCACTGGTTTGGCTTGCTTTCCGGTGACACACTCGAAAATCAACAACTCTGCCCATTTCTGTTTCAGTACTTTGGTGAACCGCGCTTTTTTTGTGCCATCCATAATATCAAACCGGTCACCTGCCGTGTTTTTGATCGGGAAGACTGCCGCCGACGCCTCGAAGACCGGGGCCTTCACGGTGATGTTGGGCTTTAACGCGGATTCCTCACAAGCTTGATTTTTCTCATTTGCACGTCGAAAGATCTCGGGCATCGCGGTTGGGTGAAACGAAATCCCTCTTTCGATGGATGTACCATAAATCCTAATTTCCTTGACTCATCAATGTTCAAGGTTTGCCCAGTTCACTGCACTTTAAGCACGAACGTTATATAAGATATGCGACAATTTTCCAGGTCTATGGATTTTTATCCGGACAATTTTCCGGCATCATAGATAATTGTCTTGACAATATTTCGTAAATAAGGAAAATAGTCGGTATGAAAAGATTGATTGGCAATTACATCTTTGATCCCGAAATGACCGAAGGGAAGATGATTTTCCTTACCGGTCCCCGACAGGTTGGGAAAACCACATTCGCCCAGAATTGGTTAAAATCGCACGGATCGGAAGAGGGTTATTTCAATTGGGATGATCCTTCGGTAATGGTGGCATACAAAAGAAATCCTCTCCATTTCCAAAATATTATTGATGAAAGGTTTCATGATAAACCTGTTCCGCTTGTGTTTGACGAAATCCACAAACATAAAGAATGGAGAGCTATTTTGAAGGGGCTTTTCGACACCAATCGAGATCGGATAAAACTTATAGCTACAGGATCCGCGCGTCTTGGAATTGGAAGAAAATCCGGAGACTCTCTTTTGGGTCGTTATTTTTCATACCAGATGTTTCCGCTCGGGCTTCCTGAAGTTGTGGGGGATTTTTCTCATGTTCTTGATGACGGAGATGGGTTTGCCGACGGTAATACGCTGATTAAACGCGCAAGAAAAGCAACAGCGGGAAACACGGCAGAGGGGCTTGAATTACTTCTAAAATTTGGGGGTTTCCCCGAACCGTTTCTGAAAGGATCTGAAAGATTTCACAGAAGATGGCAAATGGAATATAAAGTGCTCCTCACCAAAGAAGATGTCAGGGATCTTTCTCGGATTTCAGATATTAAAGGCCTGGAGACCCTTGTGGAGATTCTGCCGACAAAAGTAGGATCTAACTTGAGTATTCCGTCGATAAGTGAGGATTTAGGTCGAAAATATGACACAATAAGGAACTGGATTGACATATTAGGAAGCCTCTATCTGATTTTTATGCTTCGCCCGTGGCACAAAAGCATTGCCAAAGCGATTAAGAAAGAAAAGAAGCTCTACTTTTTTGACTGGTCGCTCCTTCATGATCAAGGAAGCAGGTTCGAAAATCTTATCGCCATGGCGCTTTTGAGAATGGCCGCAAGGTTTACTGAAAAAGGTATGGGCAGTTATGAAATCCGATACATTCGGGACAGGGAAAAGCGGGAAGTTGATTTTACCTTGGTGAAGGACAACGAACCTGTTGCTCTTTTTGAGGCCAAAGAAAGTGAAACCGGCATTGATAAGTCGGGAATGTTTTACAGTAAGAAAATGGGTATCCCCTTGTTTCAGATCGTTCACAAAACCGAAAAGGTCGAAGCATTTCCAGGAAAATGCTTTATCATTCCTGCTTCAAACTTCCTTATGCTTACAGGATAATACACCTATTCGGCATTTTTCAACTGTCCCCGGAATGGGTAAAATAAAAACAACAGCAGCGATAAAGAAAATGCCGTTTGTATGGTGATCAGCGTCATTTAAATAAATATCCTGTCCGTAATTTCTCTGGGACATTAAATGGTATAATACACCTTCATATTCAATTCGCCATGCTCTGCCCAAATTGATTTGACCAAATGATAGCGGCTTACTCGTCAATTTAATTCACAATTCAGGCTTTGACACCATTCTTCGTTACTGTTTCAGTACTTTGGTGAACCGCGCTTTTTTTGTGCCATTCATAATATCAAACCGGTATTCTGCCGTGTTTTTGACCGGGAAGACTGTCGCCAACGCCTCGAAGGCCGGAGCTTTCACGGTAATTCAAGGTTTACCCCGTTCACTGCACGTTCTGCATGAACGTGCCCATGATTCTTAATAGCAATAACCTTTAATTTGAGTTTCTTACAGATTTGTAGGAGCTATCTCACGGATTCAAATAGGTTAAACTCGTGTGTTCTCCATTAGTGATCCTAACTTTGCTCCTTTTTCAGATATGTCCATGGGACACAAGATATCTTTGGAACTAAGAGTAAAGAAAAAACTTCACCGTTATCCTGAAAAAAA
>JBARSG010000118.1:0-1562 GCA_049644625.1 Desulfobacterales bacterium
CCGATCATGGATTTGACGGAGCCGATGGCGCATTGTTGATTTGACCATCCGGATTCGCCCCAGAGCGTTCTCAAGCTCTGAAGTTCGACGGCATCTCCCACCGGTGTGCCGGCCCCATGGCATTCGATGAGATCGATGTCTTGAGGAGACCAGCCGGCGTCGGCATAAGCGCTGCGCATGGCCCGAACCTGGCCGCCGCTGTCCGGAGCCAGAAGATTACCCCGCATATCATTGGAAAGTCCGATACCTTTTATTAAGCCATAAATGTGGTCGTGATCCCGCAGGGCGTCATCCAGCCTTTTTAAGACAAGCATGCCCACGCCTTCTCCCACCACCAGACCGTCTGCACTGTGGTCAAACGGGGCGCAACGGCCTGAAGGGGATAACGCCCGGAGCTGGCTGAACCCAACCTGAGTGTAAAGAGATTCCGGTCTTGAGACGCCCCCGGCCAGCATGGCGTCTGCACGAAAAGAACATAATTCATCGCAGGCAAATTTAACGGCATACAGGGATGAGGCACAGGCGGCATCCAGGGTATGGCTTCCGCCGCCCAGGCCGAGTCCTTCGGCAAGTATGGCCCCGGGCAGGCTGGTTACCCTTCCGGCCAGGCATTCCTCCCTGGAAAGTCGTATAGGTCTATCCGGGGTAATATCGCCAAAAAGTTTTTCTTCAAAGGAAGTCCCCAGTATCTTTCTTGTGATTGAAGAGGAAGCGTCCGTGGGCAGTGCAATGGCAGCGAGAACGGTCCCGATGTTTTTTTTATTCATCGACGGAGTCGCGCAGGTTGATAATGCTTCCCGGCCGGCAGTCAGCACCATTTGATGCAACGGATCCAGTTCTTTTAACAATTGTTCGTCAAGGTCAATTCCTCTGGGATCGAATTTAAAATCATGTATAAGACAGGATCGTTTTGAAAAAGCTTTGTCCGGCATGGGATCGGAATGATACATGGAATCAGGTTCAACGATCCATCTGTCCCGGGGCACCTCGCCGGTTGCATCAACCTTGTTAACAATGTTTTGCCAGAACGTATTCAGATCCGGAGCCCCCGGGAATAGACAGGCCATCCCGACCACAGCAATGGGTGTTCTTTTTTTCATAATTCCATTCTGCAAATAACCAATGACCAATAACCGGTAACCGGTAATCAGCAACTTCTGATTACCGTACAATAGTTTTACCTAAAATCTGCATTAACTTTTTTCGAAAGAGATAAATTTGCTATCAATACAATGCAGTATCGAGACATTATTGTCAATATCCACACACCGATAACAGGCAAAATAAAAGGATAAAATCCAGATTAAATTTCGAAAAAAGTTAACCCTTCGGGAGCCTCGTCTCGACCGGATCTACTGCGTTATCAATCGATTGCAGTATTACAATACGGCTGCACGATTGATGCCTTGTATATCCGGCCGATACAAGGCTTGCAGAATTTAGGTCCAATATATTTTCGTGAAAAAAATCATAGCGCCGGACGTTCAGTCGATTGCAACAAATAACGCCTTGACATCATATGGATCTGGTGAGTATTTTATCACAATCATCGCTAAAAAGGC
>JBARSG010000119.1:0-2128 GCA_049644625.1 Desulfobacterales bacterium
AGATTGGCGCTTTGCAAAAGAATCATTGGACAGGCTTAACAGGCAAAAACAGGAACTGGAATATGCTTGATCTAATCGCCAGGTACAAACATCTTATTAAGTCCTTTCATGTATTACTATATGAGCAAGAAAGAGAATCGTTCAGGTTCAAAGCACAAGTGATTTTCACAGATTCCTCAAACCTATATGTCAAAGAGTATCTCTTTGAAAATAAAGAGAGAAAGTATTCCTATCATTAGTCAGACAGTTCAGGGAATTTGATTTGTCGTTGGGATAACGCTGATCACTGGGTAGACATACCTACTCATCCGCATCATAAACACATCGGGGATGATGTTTTTGAATCCATAGAAACATCTATTGAAGATGTATTATCTAACATTTGTGACAAAATAGACAAATAACCCCAGACAAACGCAGATCCACTTAGACATTAAATAGGGTATCCGAATGCTGTTTGAAAATTAGCTCGCCTTTTAATGAAACCCGTCTTACCTGCCAGTGGCAAATTGCTCCCTGTAGAAATGATGTCTGTTTTGAAGAGTGGATGAACCTGGATCTCAAGTATATCGATAATTGGTCGCTCGGCCTCGATTTTAAAATCCTGCTTAAAACGCCTCTGGCAGTACTCTCAGGTGCCGGCCGCTAGTCCACTCATTACCCATTTCAGCCTTGAGCTGTTTTGGGTAAAACTGCCATGCAAAAACATCATCCTTTACCCATTTCAGCTCAAGGATGTTTTGGGTAAAAACATTTCAATAACCGGATGGGCCCAGGTCTCATCTCACCGGAGTGATATCTCGATTGGTGTCTTCTCCCATGACCCAGATTATATTGTCGATAATTTCCTTTATTCTTTTTGGAGAAAGAGCGCCGATTTTTTCAATCAACCGATTTTTGTCAATTACCATAACGTGAGTTCCCCTTGCCAGACTTGGCCTTGGGAGATTTGCTTCACCTTTCTGGAGAAGAACATTCCCCGGAAGAATGGCATGTTTTGTCTGTTTTGTAAGGGGAACAACCACAACAGTACGAAATTTGCTTCGATTAATGGAATCCCTTTGAACGATTACCACAGGTCTTTTATATGCCGGTTCGGATCCTGAAGATGGGGAAAGGCTTGTCCAAAAAACATCGCCTTGACATATTACCATTTTTCCTCCTCTTCTTGTACTGAGCTTATGCCAAGCATTTCCTCGGCAAGGGCATGGTCGTAATCTGAAGAGTCTCTATCGGCGCAAACTTCATTATATAATTTTGTGATCTCCTCATCTTCAAGCGTTTTTAATCTATTATCCAATTCTTCAACAATAAAGCGACTTCTGGATTTACCTCTTTTCTTTGCCCATTGGTCCACTCGCTTAAGGAAAAGGGGTGGGACAGTGATCGCAACTTTTTGGGTAGCCATAAACTACACCTCCTAAGTTATATTAATAGTATTACCGAATATATTCCATAAATATATGTTTGTCAAGTGAATAGATTTTTGCATAGATGTACCGGCAATGATCAATACGCACTGGCATCATGAAAAGGTGGAAACCTTTGTTAAACAAAGAGTTAATAGTTATTCGTTATTGGTTAATAGTGAAAGAAATGCGGGAAAAGAAGAAGGTGGGAAGGTAAGAAGGTCAGAAGGTAAGAAAATAAGAAGGGAAGATGGTAAGAAGTGGCCGGTCGTCCTTTAGACCTGGGGTTTCATGTGATGCCCAGGCTTGTTGGGAAGATGAAAGCGTATTTTATTGAGGAATTTTTAATGGATATCGGCACACCTGAATCATATGAAAAAGCCCAAAAAATATATCCGCAGATTACGCAGATTAACGCTGATTAAGATATGTTTCTAATCTTGTGAAATCTGCGGATAAAGAGAAGGATAATATTATGAGAAACTTTTCGATTGAATACATAAACGGTCTTAAAGATGTTCTTGATGATTTTCCGCATGATCAGTTCGATTGTTTGGTTGACGCTATGCTCGGTGCCTATCATAACGAAAAACATATTTTTGTCATGGGAAACGGCGGCAGTGCTTCAACGGCTTCACACTGGGCGTGTGACATCAACAAAGGGTGTGGTTTGGGTATTGACAAGAAATTTAAGATGATATGTTTGAATGACAGCATTT
>JBARSG010000120.1:0-15579 GCA_049644625.1 Desulfobacterales bacterium
GTTGACGGGCAGTGGAAAGAAGATCCCCAAAATGACCAGACTCGTTTAAACTGCTTCGGGAGTTACAACAATATTCTTAACCTGACGGTACCTTAAACCGGGCAAGCAGAAACAGCCTATGAATTAAATCACGAATCCGCCGCAAGCAGACTGTCTGATAACACATTGAATACATTATTATCTTACTAAAAGCTGCGCTTTTAGTAAGATAATAATGACATCAAATTTTAGAATCTTTTTCCTATTAAAGCTTTTGAAAGTCCGAAAGATAGGAGGTTCCAGACCCTATGAAAAAGAGATCTGATAAACGCCATAAATGCGAAGCATCCGTTATATGCAACTGTTTTAATAAAGATAAAACCATTAATGCCACAATGCTTAACTGCGGTGAAGGCGGCATGTATTTCGAGTCTGATTCATTTTTCAAAGAAGGAACGAATATTTTCTTCAAGGTAAAAACCTGTTCCTTTGATACTTCTGCACCGGAACTCTGCAATGGGCTGCGAACCGCATCTCTCGCTGAAGTAAGATGGTGGAAGGAAATGAGCAGCGAAGACGCTTCTCGTTTTGGCATTGGCGTCAAATATTATTAACGGGCTATTATGGTTTTTCCTTTCTTATGCGCCAAGGAGGCTACATCTTTTGCGCCCGGAAGGGCGGCCTCTGAATCGCCCTTCCACCATTCCAACATTCCAGTCCCTAAGAAAAAATTTAAATCTTAAGCAAATCTCTTTATTTTCAATGAATTGTAGAATTTCCAAATCGGCTAATGAGAACGGTCATAATAATCGGTGATGGTTTTGCGGAGCCGGCGCACCCTTGCGGTGATATCCGCAGCACGCGTTATGCCGGTGATCATGGCCACACGGCGTGCACCCGCTTCCAGAACCCGGCCGATATTGTCCGGATGGATACCGCCCATGGTGGTAAAGGGTACGGTGAGCTGCGGCCCGATTTCACTGATGGCTCCAGGTCCCAGAAAACGGACCGTATTTTCTTTGGTCTTAGTGGGGAAAATGGGGCCGATGTTCACGTAATCGGCTCCGTCTTGCTCGGCCTTTAGGGCCTCCATGAGATTGTGGCTGGAAGCGCCTATAATCAGCTCCGGCGCGATTTTTCGTGCCGCCCCGATGGGCAGATCTTCTTGACCCAGATGGACCCCGTCGGCTCCTGCAGCCAGGGCCACATCCACATGATCGTTAATAATCAAAAGCGCATCGTGACTGCGGGTGCGTTTGCGGAATTCAATGGCCAGTTCATAGAGACCCTTCTTGTCCCAATGCTTTTCCCTCAGCTGAATGATTTTGGCACCGCCCGCCAGCACCGACGCCAACACTTCCAGGTTGGTTCGGCCTTCCGAAAGTTTTTGGCAGGTGACCGGATAAATATCGATCGCCTTTAATTTTACCAAACGTTCTTTACGATTCATCCCCCACCTACAAATCGAATGAGTTCCAGTTCATCACCGTCTTTTAAAACAATGCGATCAAACATGTCCCGGTGTAAAATATTTCGGTTGCGCTCCACCACAACACTAGCCGGAGGTACCTTCAATGTTTCCAGCAACGATAAGATATCCATGCGGTGTTCAATCGCGTGGGGTTTACCGTTGAGGGTGATATGAATCGGCATAAATGGCTCCTCTTGCAAACCAGCGATTTGCCGGGTTATGGCAAAAAAACCGCCTGTCGCTGAAAACAGAAGAAAGCGCTGCCAGTCAAAGCTGTGCCGCGTTCAAGAAGCTCGCATCCCAATCCTTCCAGACCGGCTCGTAGCCGTGGGCGGCGATCATGCGGACGACTTCTTGTGGGCTGCGAAGGTCGCTGATCTCGAACTGGCCCTCGACGTTTTCTTTGGCCACATAACCGCCCGGTGCGGTTTTGCTGCCCGCACTCATTTGGGTAATCCCCAAGGGCAGCAGATTTTCGCGCAGGCTGGCGGGTTCGCGCGTGGACAGCACCAGCCCTGCATCGGGCAGCCAGAGTCTCAGCGCGCACAAGAGCTGCACCATATGGGCGTCGTTTACGGGAAATTGGGGTTGAAATCCACCGGCCGCGGGACGCAGACGTGGGAAGGAGACCGACACGTGGCTTTGCCAGTAACGGCGTGCCAGATAAGCGGCGTGTAACCCCACGAAGGCGCCGTCCACGCGCCAGTCAGACAATCCTAATAGAACGCCGATATTCAGGCGACGGAATCCGGCCTGACCCCCGCGATCCGGAGTTTCCAGACGCCAGCGGTAGTTGCGCTTGGGACCGGCTGGATGGACCTCGGCATACCGTTTTATGTGGTAGGTTTCCTGGTAAACGGTCAATCCGTCCACGCCGTTTTGGATTAGACGGCGGTAGTCGTCCGTTGCCAGCGGATAGATTTCGATGGATATGGACGCTAAAAGCGGTCGCAATTTGCGAGCGATGCGGATCAAGTAGTCCACCGGCGCGTGGTGTGGCGATTCGCCGGTCAGCAAAAGCACGTGACGGAATCCCTGTCCGTGCAAATACATCACTTCCTTCTCCACTTCCGCTACGCTAAGGGTGGCGCGTGATATTTTATTGTGGCGGTTGAACCCGCAGTATACACAGGAATTGGTACATTCACTGGATATATAAACAGGGGCGAACATTTGGATGGTCCGACCGAAGCGCTGAACCGTCAGCCCATGGGCCGCCAGAGCCATTTCTTCCAGAAAGTCGGCTGCAGCCGGAGCGAGTAGCGCCAACAGATCGTCAAAGTTTCGAGTAGGCGCTCTCAAGGCCTGCCGAACGTCTTCGGCCGTCTTGCGGGAAATCGTCGCTTCGATCCGATCCCATCGATATTGAATGATTTTTTGCCAGAAACTCATGCGTGGTTGCTCCTTAAAAATCCGGTCAAAGGAGAACTGGCTTCCGCCTCCCAAGAATGTCGGCCAAGACCTGCCATATATGCTTTAAACCCGGCTTCCACACCCAGCCGGAAGGCTTCTGCCATGCCTACCGGATCGTCGGCTGTAGCAATGGCGGTGTTGATTAAAACGGCATCAGCGCCCATCTCCATGGCTTCTGCCGCATGGGAAGGCGCTCCCAGTCCGGCATCCACCACCACCGGTACCTGCGCCTGTTGGATGATGATCTGAATCGCGTCCCGTGTTTTCAAGCCTCGATTGGTTCCAATAGGGGCCCCCAGAGGCATCACCGTAACCGTTCCCACCTCTTCCAGCCGTTTGGCCAGAACCGGGTCCGCATTAATGTAAGGAAGTACCTTGAATCCTTCTTTGACCAGAATTTCAGCTGCCTTCAGGGTTTCCACCGGATCGGGCAGCAAATAATGGGGATCGGGCGTGACTTCCAGCTTGACCCACGGCTCGCATCCCGCTGCCCGGGCAATTCGTGCCAGACGAACGGCTTCCTCCGCATCCCTGGCGCCGCTGGTATTGGGCAAAAACAGGTATCGATCTCGATCAACGGCTTCCATAAGGTTGTCCTGCGGATCGTTCAAATCCACACGGCGCAAGGCCACGGTGACAATCTCGGCGCCGGAGGCCGCAAGAGCCTGCTGCATGATTTGGGTGGAGGCAAACTTGCCGGTCCCGACCAGCAGGCGGGAATGAAAGGTGCGATCCGCAATAATCAGCGGAGGTAATTGGGTCATGGTCAGCTCCTTTTTTATTGGATGAGTTTTGCTGCCCGGCATACGTCGCAACATGGCGGCGGCAGTTCGATTTCCCGAAATATCAAATTCAGGGCGTCGTAGGTCAACAGCCGCCCGAGCAACAATTTTCCGCTGCCGGTCAAGAATTTGACGGCTTCGGCGGCCTGTATGCTCCCCAGTGCGCCGGGCACCACCCCCAAAACCCCGGCTTGGTCGGTGGAGGATACCTGACCCGGTTCGGGAATGTTGCCGAACACACAACGGTAACAGGCGCCTTGGCCGGGCACGATGGTCATGACCTGGCCGAACATGCCCAAGATGCCGGCATGGCAGAAGGGAACCTTGGCATGAATGCATATATCGTTGACCAGAAACTTGGCTTCGAAGTTATCCGTGGCCTCGATCACAAAGTCATACCCCCTTACCAACTCGCGGCCGTTTTTTGCAGTAAACGGCTCGCTGTACGGTTCAATGCAAACATCCGGGTTCAGGCGATGCAATTTATCTTGTGCCGAATGAGTCTTCAACTCGTCCAGATCCTCCGAAGTATGCAAAATCTGGCGCTGCAGGTTGGACAGTTCGACTCGATCCCCATCCACAATACCGATAGTCCCTACGCCGGCGCAGGCCAGGTAGAACAAGGCAGGACTGCCCAATCCTCCGGCGCCCACCACCAAGACCCGGCCCTTTAAAAGCTTTTGCTGTCCGGTCATGCCGATTTCCGGCACCAGGATATTGCGTGAATACCGAATCTTCTGGGTTGCGGTCAAATCTTTCATCCGATCTTTTCCTGCGGCTGCCGGATAGCAAGGCTTTCGGGCGGCTTGTTTGCAAGAACAAACAAGGCTCTCAAGTTCATTAAAGCATGATACGATCAAAAGTTTTAATCGCGCAAAGATCACCGCACATGGTGCAGACATCCCGATCATGATCTTCGGTCTGCATGCGGCGCTTGCGGGCCAATTCCGGGTCGATGGCCTGGTTATACATGGTTTCCCAATCGAATTTGCGTCGCGCCAGGGACATCTTCCGATCCCAGTCTTCGGACCCCGGCAGCCCCTTTTCCAGATCGCCGATATGAGCCGCAATCCGCGTGGCCATGACGCCGTCATGGACATCCTGGACCGTGGGCAGATGCAAGTGCTCTGCAGGTGTCAGATAACACAAGAAATCCACACCGCTGGCCGCAGCCACCGCTCCGCCGATGGCACCGACCAGATGATCGTAGCCCGGAGCAATATCAGTAGGCAAAGGCCCCAGCACGTAGTATGGCGCGTTGTCGCAAACGCGCTTTTGTAATTGTACATCCCCGGCGATGCGTCCCAGCGGAACATGTCCGGGACCTTCGATCATCACCTGGACACCGGCCTTCCGGGCGCGTCGCGCCAGCTCGCCCAAAATCAAAAGCTCGGAAATTTGGGCACGATCTTCGGCATCATGGATTGCCCCGGGGCGAAGTCCATCCCCCAAAGACAGGGTAACATCATGTTGCCGGCAGATTTCCAACAGACGATCGTATTGGGAAAACAGGGGGTTTTCCTTTTTATTCACGGTGATCCATTCAGCGATAAAGCTGCCGCCGCGCGACACCATGCCCATAATCCGGTTGCACCCCTTAAGGGCGTTTAAGCTTTGTCGGGTGATACCGCAATGCACCGTTATGAAATCGACTCCCAGCGCGGCTTGCGTCTCGATTTCCTCCATAAGGTCGTCCGCGGTCATCTGTGCGGGAGTTTTGTTATTTGCCATCAACTTGCTGACGACTTTATAGATCGGAACGGTGCCCACCATGACCGGGGAGCGTTTCAATATGGTCTCCAATATGAGGTCGAGGTTCCCGCCGGTGGAAAGATCCATCACCGCATCCGCACCGGCAGCAACAGCAGTGTCGAGCTTGACCAGTTCTTCTTTCAGGTCATGGTGGCTCGGGGAAGTGCCGATGTTGGCATTCACCTTGGTTTTCAAGCCCTGACCAATGCCGCGCGCTTCGAAATTCCGGTTGCGGTTTTTGGGAATCACCACCACGCCGGCGGCCACTTTTTCTCGCACCTGTTCGTCGGTAAGGCCCTCTTTTTGGGCAACCTGATGCATGGCCTCTGTAATCCGATTGCTTCGGGCCGCTTGAATCTGTGTCATTTTATATCTCCGTTCGTTGCGTTTTTTCCCATTTTATGGGATCTGAAGACCAAGTAATATACTGCGTCTTTGGCCTGAAATGCCGTGTTCCTTGATTGCTTGAGCAGTGAGAAGCCCGGGTTGAATAGGGGTATTAGCTGATCGGTTGGCAAAAAGGCGGCGATCGGTAAGTATACAAATTGTATTTCAAAAAAAATGCTGTTTCCCCGAACAGGAAAACAGCATGGACAATCAAATCCGAATCGCATGCCCGTTTCCCTTCGCAGGTATTACCCTGATCAGGTGGTTAAGGGTTGTCCTTTCCCGGACTCTCAGATGCTACCAACACCCCTAACGAGACAATATTATTTTAAATCTAAGTTTTTAGATTGTCAAGTGATCTTTTTTAAGATTTTTATAACACTCAATAACCAAATTTTCAACGCGCTAAAATAATACCATAAAGTTCATATCTGTTGAAGGTTTGACATTAAACCGTCAGTGTTTATTTTTTTAACATTTGACAATAACAACCACAGGAGGAATTAATGCGCTTTGATAAATTTACTATAAAATCACAGGAACTTATTCAAAATGCCCAATCCATGGCTTCAGAGCATAATAACCAGCAGATCGAGCCGGAACATTTACTTCTTGCCATGCTCAATGAACCGGAAGGAATCGCCCGGGCCATGCTGAATAAACTGGGTGTTTCTTCGGATGATGTTTCCCGTGAACTTACCGCAACCATTGATAAATTTCCAAAAGTAAGCGGATCTACGGTTGGAGATGCCTTCATATCTCCCCGTACAAAAAGTGTTCTTGATGCTGCTTTTGCAGAGGCCGCCAAGATGAAAGATCAATACGTCAGCATTGAACACATTTTTCTTGCCATATCAGACGAAAAAAAGGGAGAAGCCGCCAAAATTTTAGGGGAAAATGGAATTTCAAGAGAAACGATTTTAAAGGTTCTCCTGGATATTCGAGGGACCCAGCGGATAACCGATCCGAACCCGGAAGAAAAATACCAGGCCCTTGACAGGTTTAGCCGTAATCTGACCGATCTGGCCCGGCTGGGCAAGCTCGATCCCGTTATCGGCCGTGATGATGAAATCCGGCGGATTGTCCAGGTGCTGTCCCGGCGTAAAAAAAACAACCCTGTTTTAATCGGAGAGCCGGGTGTTGGAAAAACCGCTATTGTTGAGGGCCTGGCCCAACGTATTGTTGCCGGAGATGTATCTGAAAGCCTTAAAAACAGGCGGCTTGTTGCCCTTGATATGGGGGCGCTCATTGCCGGTGCCAAGTACAGGGGAGAATTTGAAGATCGTCTGAAAGCGGTTCTAAAAGAGGTCGAAAAAGCAGAAGGAGAAGTTATTCTTTTTATCGATGAGCTACACACTCTTGTGGGAGCGGGAGCCAGCGAAGGTGCCCTGGATGCTTCAAACATGTTAAAACCGGCCCTTGCCCGGGGCACACTGCGATGTGTGGGCGCTACCACATTGAATGAATACCGTAAGTACATTGAAAAAGACGCTGCCCTGGAACGGCGCTTTCAACCGGTTATGGTGCTCGAGCCGACAGCGGAAGATACCATATCTATCCTCCGGGGTCTTAAGGAAAAATACGAGGTCCATCACGGGGTACGGATTAAGGATTCGGCCATCGTTGCCGCTGCCACGCTGTCTCATCGCTATATTTCCGACCGCTTTCTTCCGGACAAGGCCATTGACTTGATGGATGAATGTGCTTCAAAACTCAGGATCGAAATCGATAGTATGCCTGTGGAAATAGACGAAATCCAGCGCAAGATAACCCAGGCTGAGATAGAACGGGAAGCATTAAAAAAAGAATCTGATTCTGCATCCAAAAAGCGTCTTGCCAGGCTTGAAGCCAAGATAAATAACCTCAAGGATGAAATCCTTGAAATGAAAGCCCACTGGCAGAATGAAAAGGATCTGATCCAGACCATCAGAAAGATCAAGGAGCATCAGGAGCAGCTTGGCATTGAAGAACAGCAGGCTGAAAGAGAAGGGAATCTGGCAAAGGTTGCGGAGATCAGATACGGGAAGGCTGCGGAGCTCAGAAATAGCTTGAATCAGGCCAATCAAAAACTCGCCAGCCTTCAGAAAAACAGAAAAATGCTTAAAGAGGAAGTCGATGCTGAAGACATTGCCCAAGTCATATCCAGATGGACCGGTATCCCTGTGAGCAGGATGCTTGAAGGTGAACGGGAGAAACTTATCCATATGGAAGATCGCCTCGGGGATCGGGTAATTGGACAGAGAGAAGCCATATCTGGGATTTCAAATGCAGTTCGCCGGGCCCGTTCGGGTTTGCAGGATCCAAACCGGCCCATCGGATCGTTTATTTTTATGGGTCCCACCGGTGTCGGTAAGACCGAATTAGCCAAGGCCCTAGCGGAATTTATTTTTGACAGCGAACAGGCCATGGTCAGAATTGACATGTCGGAATACATGGAAAAACATGCGGTTTCGAGACTGATCGGAGCCCCTCCGGGGTATGTGGGTTATGAAGAAGGGGGATATCTTACAGAGACTGTCCGCCGGCGGCCGTATTCCGTGGTGCTGTTTGATGAAATCGAAAAAGCACATCCCGAGGTTTTTAATGTGCTGCTTCAAATTTTAGATGACGGCCGGATGACAGACGGCCATGCAAGGACCGTCGATTTTAAGAATACAATCATAATCATGACTTCAAACGTGGGCAGCCGGTGGATTCAGGAGCTCGGAGAATCAAAACGCGAAGAAATGGAATCCAGAATTACCGAAGCCCTTCGAGCGAAATTTAAGCCTGAATTTTTAAACCGGATCGATGAGATCATAATTTTTGATAATCTAACACAGGAACAGATCGGTGAAATCGTCGACATCCAGATTAAACGGCTGGGATCAAGGCTGGCCCAAATGAACCTGACGCTTGTCCTTTCAGAGAATGCACGGATTTTTCTTGCTGAAAAAGGATTTGATCGGATATATGGTGCTCGTCCGTTAAAGAGAGCCATTCAAAAATATATCGAAAATCCGCTTTCCATGGAGATTCTGCAGGGAAATATCCCGGAAGGAACAAAGTTAAGGGCCGATGTCAACGGAGACCGGGTCGTGTTTACCCCGGTCTAATATGAATAAAGCGGAAAAAAATTCTATTTTTGTGATTAGGTTTAAATGATTTCTTTTTTCAAACAAAATAAGCCCGGCTTATGTTACGCCGGGCTTATTAATTTGTTTTATTGTAAGGTCCCAATAAATTAGGGTGCCCGCTGATGATAAAATAAAAAAGATCTGACCGGTTGAAATGTTAAATTTTATTTTACCAAAGTTAAATACTCAATATTTAATTTCTCATTATCTTCAGTGGTAATCTCTTTGGGAAGTCTTTCAACTGCCAGATCAATAGCCCTGTCAATCATTTCTGCCCTAAATTTGTTTTTGGCCTGTATAAAATAAGTATCGATTCTTCGCTTTGCGTCTTCCAGCATCATCTTGCTTTGCTTTTGAGCGGTTTGGATAATGGCCTCTTTTTTCTTTTCCCCCTGGCGAACGATTCGCTCTTTTAGTTCTGCAAAACGGACTTCACTTTCATCAATAGTTTTAAGTGTTTCTTCGATATTTGCAGAAATTCCTTGCTGTTTGTTCTCCAGGCGTTTGATTTCTCGTGCCAGCGTTTCTTTTTGACCCCGCAGGAAATTTATTATGGGAGTTTTTGCATATTTAACCACCAAAAACACAATAATTCCGAAATTGATCCACCTCAAAATCAGGTCATATATCGGCCGCCAGCTGCTGGCTTTTTCAGCGGCAAAGGCTTCATGCCCCAAAAAGTGGAGGCTCAAGATTCCTGCTATAATATAACAGAACATCAAAACTATTTTATTTACACATTTCATGGAGCCAGTCTCCGATCCAGCAACTTTTCCATGACAGTTACAGCCAGGGCTTGAGATTCTTTTTGGAGGTGTTTTCGTGCTTCAGCAATCCTGGCCTTGACTTCCATTTCAGCCTTTTCCTTTAATGTTTCAATCTCTTTTTTAGAAGCAGCAAAGACTTCAGCAGCCTGCCGGCTTCCTGATTCTTCAACTTCCCGCTTTAATTCCAGGGCCTCTGTTCTGACTTCCGATTCCTGTGCTTTCAATTTTTGGGTCAGGCTTTCAAGTTCCTTTATCGCATCAACGGTATCTGTCTGTATCTTATCCATGTGTTTTTTTCTGTTGTCCATCACACTCTGTAACGGACGAAACATAATACGGTTGATTATAAACAGAAAGATCAGAAAAGAAAACAGTTGAAAGAGCAATGTTTCATTTATACTGATAAGGGCTATATTGCTGATAATGTGCATAAGATATCTTCCGGATTCAGACCTTGTTGAGGGGTTAAGTGCTTTGGCGCTCAAACACTTTCAACTCAACTTTTTAAGGATGTCTATGGTATTGAAACCGCTATTTTCTGATATGAAAATCACATCCTGTTGGGTTATCTCCGAGCCTTAGGCCTGCGTGTGCTTGCTGGAAATCAAACAACGAATAAAAGAAGTAACGCAATAACCAGTGAATAAATCCCTGTGGACTCAGAAACCGCCTGTCCCACCAGCATGGTTCGGGTCAACAGGCCCGCCTCTTTGGGATTTTTACCGATCGCCTCACAGGCTTTTGCCGCGGCCATGCCTTCACCGACACCCGGCCCGATGGCGCCAACCCCCATCGAAATTCCTGCCCCCAGAAACGCAGCTGCTCTTATAATATCCGCACCTTCAATCATTTTATTCCTCCTAAACGGTTTTTAGTTGAATTTGTATTTTCTTATAATTGATTACGTTCACACAACAAAAATAAGGACCAGGGCGATAACCAGTGAATAAATTCCTGTGGATTCGGCAACCGCCTGCCCCACCAGCATCGATCTAGTTAAATCCGCAACATGTTCTTTATTCCGAGCAATCCACGCTACAGCACCCTGACCCGCAAAGCCTTCCCCGACCGCAGGTCCGATGGCGCCTATTCCCATGCATATCCCGGCTGCAAGCAGAGCCATCGGAGGGGCGAGCGCATCGGTTGCCGGGAAAGATTTAAACATCAGTATAAAACTGACCAAAAGGGCATAGATGGCCGTGGTCTGAGTGACTGCCTGACCCAGAAGCATTACATTTGTCACCGGGGTAACGGTTAAGGGTTGTCTGGAAATTCCCTCACAACTGGCTTGAGCAACCAGACCGCCCCCCAGGCCGGAGCCTATGGCCCCAAAGCCGGACGAAATCCCTGCGCCCAGAATAGCCGCCCAGGTTGGTGAAACAGGATTTGCTGAAAAATCAGTAAATAATAAAATAAAAGACACAACCAACGAAAAAATAGCCGGTGTTTGACATACCGCTGAACCGATGAGCATATTTGTGGTTAAGCGGCTGCTCATTGCCGGTTGCCGGGACATCCCTTTACAAGCTGCTCCTGCCGGAAATCCTGAACCCACGCCGGATCCGATAGCTCCCAGCCCCATGCACAACCCAGCGCCCAGCAATACCGGCACGCTTAAGATATGTGATGGAGACTTCGTAAACAGCAGCATCAACGCAATGACCAGAGCAAAGATGGCAGCAGATTCGGCGATGGCCTGCCCTACCAGCATGGACTTGACAATATCACCCGACTGTTCGGGGTTACGGCCGATGGCCTCATTAGCGTCTGCGGCGGTATATCCTTCACCGATCGCCGCTCCTATGGCGCCGAAACCCATGGCCATTCCGCCGCCAGTAAACGCTGCTACACTTACCCAGGTTTGAATATCGTATGCCATAAACTAATTTACCTGAACTGCAATATAAACAACGGTTAGCATGGTAAACACAAACGCCTGAATGGTTCCAACGAACGCTCCGAAAAACGCATTCAGAAAAGGTGGTGTAATGATGCTGAATGTTAGATATGAAACCACCAGAATAATAATTGCACCGCCCATGATATTACCAAAGAGACGGAAGGATATGGAAATAACTTTGGCAAGCTCGCCGATCACATTCAGCGGGGCCATGATAAACATCGGTTCACAGTACCCTTTAAGATAGGTTTTTAAACCTTTGGCCCGGATCCCGGCGTAATGGGCAATACAAAACCCCATGATCCCGAAGCTAAGCGGCGTGTTGAGATCCTTTGTGGGTTCTTCAAGATGGGGGATGATTCCCAGCCAGTTTGAAAGCAACAGGAACATGAACAGAGCACATATAAGGGGAGCGTATTTCTTTGAAAGTTCCTCGCCCAGTGCATCTTCGGTCAAGGCGAAAAGATGTAACACAAAAAGTTCTCCCACCACCTGTAAGGGGCCGGGAAGCAGACTCTTTTTTTGGGCCGCCAGAAAACCAAAGCAAAGCAGCGCTGAGATTACAATCCAGGTCATTATCATGACTTCAAGATTAAAGGTCATATTATGCCCAAAAAAAGGGACGATGATTTGATGGATTCTCCCTAAATCTTCCATAATACTCCTAGACTTGTTTTTCGCGTCTAGACGCTATAAGGCTGAATAAATGATCCGCCAGAATAATAAACTGGATCATAAAAATCCCGAAAACTACCGCGATAAAATTGTATTGATCGAACTTAATGGCTATGATCAACGGTACGGCCAAAAGAAAATATCTTAATACTATGGAACCGAAGGATAAAAAAAACGTTTTATTTTTCGATTTTCCTATACGGTGGGGAAGCATTTGAGCCATTAAGATAAAATTGACAATGCTGAAAACGGTGCCCAGGATCAACCCCTTGCCCACAGGTTTTTGACCTACCAGAATAAGAAAAAGCCCTGCAAAAATTGCTGCAGTGATAGCCCTGGAACAATATTTTTTCTGGGTTTGTCTAAAGGATTCCATTCCCGGAATTATTATCCTCTTCCTTAACTTCAGTTATTTCCATAATCTGACGGTAAACGACTACACCTCCTCCGATAACACCTAAAAGGATAAATATGGTTATGAAAATCCCCTTTGTTCCCAACCATCTGTCAAGGTATAGCCCGATAAAAAAACAAAAAGCGATGCAACCGACCATTGTAAGGCCCAGTTGCGTTACAATATAAAGATTTTCAACCCAGGGCCGGTTTCTTTTGTAGTCGAAAATCTTTTTTTTCTGTTTTGGCATCCTGGCTGATAAAAACTTTTTAAATCCGAAGCATTGCTTTGATTTTTAATAAATGCCTCTAAAAAAAATGATAGACTGATAACAGATATTATTTGTAACTGTCAAGAAGATAAACAATTTTTTTTCTTGATTTATCTGAATCGAAAAAAAAGTATGATTGCATTAAATTTTTTTTAATATATTATATGCCCATATGACACTCTCAGCCGCCGAAAAATTACGCCGTTTTTATGATTCGTTTGAAGGAGACAATAATGCTCTTGTCTTGATTAATGCCGATCCGGATTCCATTGCAAGCGCTATGGCTGTCAAAAGATTGCTTTGGCGCAAAGTATCCAGTGTAACCATTTCCAATATCAATATCATTAAACGTCCGGACAATATTGCGATGATCCGGCTATTGGGTGTGGATCTTGTCCCAATTAAAAACATTGTCAAAGATTCCTTCAACCGTTTTGTAATTGTCGATTCCCAGCCGAATCATAATGAAATATTTACAGAGTACCCGCCGCATGTCATTATAGATCATCATCCCGACACCGGTGCGAGTGCGCCTTTTGTGGACATCCGCCCTAAATACGGAGCAACCGCCACCATAATGACCGAATATTTAAGGGCGGCAAAAATTAAACCTTCCAGCAAACTGGCCACCGGCCTGTTTTATGCCATTAAAACAGATACGGACAATTTTGTACGTCAAACCTTAATTGAAGATGTCAGGGCATTTCAGTTTCTTTACCGTCATTCTAATCTCCATCTCATCAACAAGATTGAGCAGTCGGAATTGACGTTCGATTTTTTAAAATATTTCAAAATTGCCCTTGATAATAAGCGTGTTCGTAAAGGACATATGTTTGCTTACCTCGGTTCGGTGGTAAATCCTGACATTTGCGTGATTATCGCAGATTTTTTCATGAAAATCAGCTCGGTGGACTGGAGCATTGTCTCTGGTTTATATAGTAAAAAGCTGATTGTTGTTTTCAGAAACGACGGTCTTCGCAAGGATGCGGGAAAAGTCGCCAAACTAAGTTTCGGACAAATCGGCTCTGCAGGCGGCCATAAAAGCATGGCGCGTTCTGAAATTCCATTTGAAGCCCTAAAAGAAGTTGTCGATTATAAGGATGATAAAAAGCTCTTAAGGTGGATCATAAACAAAATTGAAAAAAAAGCAGGCAAAAAATGAGTTCTGATCCTGTCGAACTATCTGTGACCATCCTCGGTTCTGGAACATGCGTCCCTTCTCTCAGGCGAAGTTCATGCTCGATACTTACGAAAATAAGGGACAAATTTCTTCTGTTCGATTCCGGAGCCGGTACCATGCACAAGCTTCTTGAAAACGGTATTGAGATTTTCGAGGTTTCCTTTGTCTTTTACAGCCATTTCCACCCGGATCATACCGGTGAACTGGTCCCGTTCTTATTCGCCAATAAATATCCTGACGGGAGCCGGCGTAAAATTCCGCTTACACTGATAGCCGGAAAGGGATTTGTAAAATTTTATGGCAACCTGAAAAATGTTTATGGCCATTGGATCGAACTTGCGCCGGGTCTTTTAAACATTGTTGAACTCGACAATACCGGTCATGACATGAAGGAGTTTGATGATTTTAAAGTGGAATCACTTCCGGTTGAACACAACCCGGAGAGCATTGCATTCAGAATAACAAGTCCCGGCGGAATATCCATGGTCTATTCCGGCGATACGGATTTTTCTGAAAATCTGGTGACGCTTTCAAAGGATGCAGATCTTCTTATTTGTGAATCGGCCCTTCCCGATGAATTGAAGGTAAAAGGGCATCTTACCCCCTTTCTGGCAGGGGAGATTGCAACCCGGGCCAATGTCCGCAAACTGGTTTTAACCCATTTTTATCCGGAATGCGATCAGGTTGACATCGAAAAACAGTGTCGAAAAGCCTATTCCGGCCCCCTGCTCCTTGCAGAGGATTTGATGCAAATAAATCTATAGCAATCCCATGAGCGGATCTATGGAAAAAAATTATAGGTTGCCTGGTTATTCCTGCGATCCAACGGCTACGGGTGCCTCTTCTGTGGAATGATCCCGTGCAATCAGCATGTAAATAGACGGGACAACAAAAAGGGTGAAAAGACTGCCAATAGTCATACCGCCAACGATTACCAGACCGATGGAGTTTCGGGCTGCAGCACCTGCGCCGGTGACCAGGGTCAATGGGAAATGACCGGCAATGGTGGCCCCGGTGGTCATGAGAATCGGGCGCAGCCGGGTCAAGGCCGCCTCTCGAATCGCCTCGGGTTTAGATCGTCCCTGTGCCTGGAGCTTATTGGAAAATTCTACAATAAGAATGCCGTTCTTGGACACCAGCCCCACCAGGGTCACAAGGCCCACCTGGGAATAGATATTCAGGGTAGAGGTCCAGCCGTGGGTCCAAAACGGAATATTGGGATCCGGCATTTTAAGGAAAGTGAACACCAGGGCGCCGAACATGGCCAGTGGCACCGACCCGGCAAGGATGACAAAGGGGTCGCGAAAACTGTTAAATTGGGCAGCCAGCACTAAAAAAATAAGCACCACGGCAAGCCCAAAAGCGGGCAGGAATTTATTGGCTTCCGTACGAAGCTGACGTGACTCTCCGGTGTAATCGATCACGTAGCCTTTTGGAAGAATTTTTGCCGCTTCGTCCTCAAGATACCGAAGCGCTTCATTCAGGGGGCGCA
>JBARSG010000121.1:0-4462 GCA_049644625.1 Desulfobacterales bacterium
CTAGTGTTCAGGTCCAAATAGTTTGGGTATCCGAAGGCGGCGCGGGACAACTTACCGCACCGAAAAAAATGTATTATACTGCCTTTCCTACTGATGTAGGCAGCGGTTTCTGGGAAGATACTGATCCGAGTCGTACTGTTGAAGAAATTTTTCATGATTTTGCCATTGATCCAAACTTTAAATTGATGAATTCAGATGATCAAATCGCTCCTTTGCAGAAAAAGGCTGTTTACATGAAACCGGAATGTTCAGTATATCCTCCACCTACTGGAAGTGGGGCCAGTGGTAATTGGACTGGTATCTTTTCAGAAACATCAGTCCTTGTGGAATAAAATTTATACGAGATAAGAACCGGATTGAAATTGCAACATTTTTCTAACTAAAATATAGGGAACTTGCTGTGGCAGAAGAAAAAATATCGGTCAAATTAGAGATAAAAGACACGAAAATAAAAAGCCAGTTTGAAAATACGCTTCGTAAGGTGGGGGGATTTAACATTCAAGGACCAACGACTTCAAATCAAGCCAACCTTCTTATTTTCGAACTGGGAGATGAAATAGAAAAAGAATTTCTTTATGTCCAGGACCTTGTGAATTCAGGTGACGTTGGGGAGGTTTTCTTTGCTTCAAACCATTCGGACCAGGCTGTGCTCAGAAGAGCTATTAGAATCGGGGCAAGGGAATTTTTCAACGTGCCCATTGAAAATGAAGAACTCAAGCACGCGTTGGAAGGATTCAAAGGAAGAAAGGAAAAAGCAGAAAAAGGAGAGACTTTTAAAGACGGAAAGATTATAAATATTATCGGCAGCAAGGGGGGAGTTGGAACTACCACGGTGGCAGTTAATTTGGCTGTGAGTATGGCTGAGAAAAAAAATATCCAATCTGTTGCACTGATTGACATGAATCTGTTGTTCGGAGAAATCCCGCTTTTCCTGGATATCGATCCAAAATATAATTGGAGCGAAATTACCAAGAATATTTCCCGTCTTGATACTACTTTCTTGAAAAATATTCTGTCCGTAGATTCTTCAGGAGTTTGTGTTCTTCCATCCCCAAGCTATTTGAGCAAACAAAACATGGCAACACCGGCTATTATGGAGCGTTTGCTCCTGGTTATGCGAAGAATGTTCGACTTTGTGATCGTTGACGGCGGCCAATCTCTGGGTGATATATCTTTGAAGATTATAGAATTGTCTGACACGGTTCTACTTATCTCAATCTTAAGTCTCCCATGCCTGACAAATACCAATAAACTTTTAAGGACGTTTCATGATATTGGCTTTCCTCCGAGTGAAAAAATCAAGGTTGTTATCAATCGTTATTTAAAAAAATCGGATATTTCCGTAAAAGATGCAGAAACTTCCCTTGAAAAAGAAATATTCTGGACCATACCCAATGATTACCAAACAACAATAACAGCCACAAACAGGGGCAAAGCCCTTGCTCAATTTGCGCCGAGGGAAGAAATCACCAGAAACTTTCAGAAGTTAGCTGATGAGCTGGGTCCTGAATCCGAAAAACAGGAGAAAAAGGGCTGGGGAATTTTGGGAAGGCGATAGGTGCTTACAAGGAATTGTCGATTGTCGATTGAATATTTAAGGAATTTATCATTTTTTTTAAAAGATCAAAAGAATAAAGCGAAAACATGTTTAGTAGTTGAGTGGTTAACCGGTTGTTATCATTAAATGATTATCTGATCAACCATTTTCCAACTCAACTATTCGACTATATCCGGAGGTTAAAATAAAATGCGTTTAGACTATAATACAGTGTCTGGCTCCAGGGGACATGCATCCGATGATTATTTCGAACTGAAAACCAGAATTCATGATCGTTTGCTCGATTTGCTTGATCTGTCTTTGATAGATTCTCTTGATCAGAATCTTGTCAAATCTCAGATCAGGACTGTGGTCCAAAGAATATTGGAAGAGCAAGATTATAGATTGCCTCTGAATTTAACCGAAAAAGAAAACCTCTTTAGCGAGATAGAAGATGAGGTATTGGGACTCGGGCCCCTGGAACCGTTTCTTAAAGATGATACAATTTCTGATGTTCTGATCAACACCCACAATCAGATTTTTATAGAAAGATTCGGCAAACTGGAGCTTTCCGAATCAAGGTTTAAAGACGATACTCACCTGATGAAAATCATCGATAAGATTGTTTCATCCGTGGGACGTCGGATCGATGAGTCTTCTCCCATGGTGGATGCCAGGCTTACAGACGGCTCGAGAGTCAATGTCATCATCCCTCCCCTGGCCCTGGACGGGCCCATTATGTCTATCCGGCGCTTTGGCAGGGATCCGCTTTTGTTAAACGATCTTATCTTATTAAAGTCATTCACCAAGGAGATTGGAGAGATTCTGAAAGGGATTGTCAAGGCAAAGCTTAATGTTCTTATTTCAGGGGGTACCGGTAGTGGGAAAACCACTCTATTGAATGTCCTTTCTCAATTTATTCCGGAAGAAGAACGGATCGTCACCATTGAAGATGCGGCTGAATTACAGCTTAAGCAGGATCACCTGGTCAGGCTGGAAACTCGCCCCCCGAATATCGAAGGCAAAGGTGAGGTTACGTCTCGGGACCTTGTAAGAAACAGTTTGAGGATGCGTCCGGATCGAATTATTGTGGGCGAGGTCAGGGGAATGGAGGCTTTTGATATGCTCCAGGCCATGAATACCGGACATGAGGGATCTCTTACAACGATTCATGCCAACTCTTCCCGTGATGCTCTGATGCGTCTGGAGAGTATGACAGCCATGGCCAACCTGGAGATTTCCAACGAATTTATGAGGCGATTTATCGCTTCGGCCATAAATATTATCATTCAGATCAGCCGGTTTCCGGATGGAACCAGAAAGCTTATCAGCATCCAGGAAATCACCGGAATGGAGGGTAACATCATTACGCTACAAGAAATCTTTTCATTCCGGCAAACCGGCATATCCGAAGATGGAAAAGTGGAAGGGCATTTCAGGTTTCATGGTGTTCGTCCCAGGTTTGTCGATAAATTTGCAGTGGCCGGTATATCTATTCCGCGTGAAGTATTTGATCCGGATAAAATCTTTGAAGTATGATCCGCACCCCAGAGGAATGGCTTTCAGATTCCACAGGGCAGGGATTACGCGGATTTTAATGCGGGTTTTAATAATGTATAGGGTTAAAATTAATTAGCAGACCCGCATATTTCTTGGTGGAGGATTCAGACTCAAAAGGACAAAAAGATGAATGTTTTAATTCCAACAATAGTGATTTTTGTTGTGGCTGTGTTAGTTATAGAACTGCTTTTTTATGCCGTTAGACACATAAAAAATCCGGATCGGGCCAGAATCCGAAAACAGCTAAGAAAAATTGCCGTCAGCAGCAAGGAAACCGAATTGCCGGAGCTTATGCGCAAAAGGGTGCTGAGTGAAATACCGTTATTGAACCGAATCCTGTTGCGCATTACCATGATAGAACGCCTGGATCGTTTAAAATATCAGGCAGATGCCCGGTATCCATCGGGTTTTTTTATATTACTTGCTCTTGTTTTTGCTGGTGCAGGTTTCCTCGGTTTTAATATTCTATTGAAAATAACCCCCTGGTACCTGTCCGGAGCCTTATCATTATTCACGGGTAGTTTTCCTTTCTTGTATCTTTATAGTAAGAAAAATAAAAGAATGAAAAAGTTTCAGGCTCAATTGCCCGAAGCCCTTGACTTAATGGCCCGTTCCTTGCGAGCAGGCCATGCCTTTTCAACGGGCATGAAGCTGGCAGCTGATGAGTTTGAAGATCCCCTTGGCTCGGAATTTAGCATAACCCTGGATGAAATCAATTTCGGACTCGGGGTTCCCGAAGCCCTGAAAAATCTTGTCAAGCGTGTGGACTGCCCGGATTTGAATTTTTTTGTGGTGTCGGTAATTCTGCAGCGGGAAACCGGGGGAAACCTGGCCGAGATTATGCAAAACATTGCTCACCTTATCCGGGAAAGATACAAATTCCATGGTAAAGTCAAAACGCTGTCGGCGGAAGGAAAGCTATCCGCGGTTGTTCTTACTTTGCTTCCTTTTGTCGTGGCAGGTGCTCTTTTTATTGTGAATAAAAGCTATATTATGACTCTTTTTACAGAGCATGTCGGGAAAGTAATGTGCGGTGTTGCTCTGGTCCTGATGGTTATCGGGGCTTTTGTGATGAGGAGAATAGTTGATATTGAAGTATAACTGGATACTGGATGCTAACAAAAAATGGCGCGATTTTTAACGAAATGTCGAGGTCTGAATTTTATAAAAACTTGTAGAGGTCATTAAAGATAATGAATATTTCAGCCGAATATATGCCGATTATTATTTCCGGTATAGCCTTTTTAATCATGCTTCTTGTTATAGCAGGGATAGTTTTGTATATGAGATACGGTAAAAAGAAGCAAGCGCTCATACAAAAGATTAGAAAAGAGGGCAAAAAGGCGGATATGGCCTATGCGGATG
>JBARSG010000122.1:0-3794 GCA_049644625.1 Desulfobacterales bacterium
TCGCCGTTGTGATGTTTTATGGCGGCGATTAGGGCATCCGGATTCGGGCTGTCCAGGCAGAGCGGCAGATCTACAGCAGATTGGACGGCTTCTACCAGCCAGCACAGGCGATCGGCTTCTTTTTCCAAAAAAGTTCCGGCATTTACGTCAATATAATGGGCGCCTGCTTGTGCCTGGCTTTGGGCAACCTTGCCGATGAATGAAGCATCTCGTTTTTCGACCGCTTCAGCAATACGCTTCCGGCTCGTGTTGATTTTTTCTCCCACAATGAGCATTGGTTGTTCTCCCTTTCACATTTCAAATACAATCCGAATTGTTTTAATGTCAATAAAAAGAAATGGTTCAAGCCGTCTTTAATTGCGAAATCTAAATTGAGGGTTGATGACGATATGAAAATACCGCAGGGGAAGCCTGATTTACCAAACCAAAGATTTATATATCCACCCTTCATCTCCGTCCGCATGCCGAACATGTATCCAGCTGCCTTTTCGATTTATGACTTTAAACGCGACGCCTTTTTCAGTTGTAAATACGACTCTATATTTGGTGCCAGGGCCCGAACGAATATTGCATTTTTCTTTAATCGTAATAACCGATGGAATTTTACGAACAAGAGATCTGTATATCCACCCTTTATCCCCCTCAAAATCAAAAAACCTATACCATGATCCTGTCTTTTTAATAACCCTAATCGGATAATATTTGTATACCTGCCAAATGATATTATATTTAGTTCCAGGCCCTGAACGGATATTTGCCTTGGGTACTGAAACGGTGAGGCGTTTACCGGCACAGGCAAGATTTGCCCAGCTGATAAAAAGTATTGTTATGATAAATGCATTTTTAGTTATCATGAAAACATATCTATTTTTAGTCATACATTCATCCATCATTTTCCGAATTCAGCATACGAACTTCAATCGGCTTTTGGCTATCCAGATGGACGTCGCGTTGGGGAAACGCAATAACAATACCCGCTTCTTTAAATCCGTTGCAGCATTTCTAAAGTCTCCCACCTGCTTTTTGGGATACGCCTTGGATAAGATACAGCAAGTATGAGGACGATAATTATTCCAATCCAAAGAAACGGCAGCCAATAAATTCCTCGAAAAGACGGTCCAAAAGGTCTTACCCAAATACCACCGGCCCACGTCGTCAGAAAAATGATTAAGAAAATCCAAATCAAACGGGTTCGTTGCTCACCTTTTAGAAATGTAGGCATAAGCAATGCACTTAAAAGAACAGTAACGGTTAAAGCAACCAACAACTCCCCAAAAATCACAGTGCCTCCTCACCTGCTTTTCGCCATCTTGAGGCATTTAGGTTTTATCTCGATTTTTAGGAAACCTCTTTTGATATTTTCCTGTAAAAAGTTTTCGCGTACGTTCTATACCATTTCGTACAAACTCTTCGCCTTCAGCTTTTAAATATGTCAATATAGTCTTTTGAATATTTTTTTCGTACCGATAAGGAACCGGAATCAAAGCCATTAACCTGTTAAAAGCTTCCCGAGGATTTTTTGGTGTGTCAGGTTTGTTTAACATTAAGCATTCCTTTCATCTTCCTTTTTATCTGGCAAGCTGCTTTTAATTTTTTAGTGTGTAACAGAAAACAAGGCTTCGTCCCAAAAACCGATGAGACCGAAATCTCCGGGATGGGTGCCAAAATAACATCCCTCCGGAGCAATATCTTCAAGAATACCGAAAATATCCTGAAAGAGTATCTCTTTTTGGTACTTATACATTTTATCGTTATCTTTTATTTTTTCAATTTCACGCAATTTATGTTCCGTCTTTGCTAACTTTTTTGCGGCATCTTGGCCAAGTACTAATGTGTGTAAAAAATTCAGGCAGTCATCGATCACTTCGCCAACATTAAGTGTTGTATTTTGACTAATTGTACGCAGTCTGTATTCACTTCCCAATTTCACTTTGTCCTCTTTCATACACCCAAAAAAAATGGGGCTTTATTTTTAATTTTCCCAGGATTTTTTATACTCTCCTATTTTTGCCACATACTTATGTCTCATATCTTTCGAAACAACCCTGGCCATCTTCTCGGACACCAGGGTAACATAGGAAGAAAATAGCGAGTCTTTAATAATAGGTGTGCCCTTAGGGAGAAAGGCAGTGAGAGTAAGCAACAAAACAGAAACAAGCAATACTCCTTTGATGATGCCGATGCCAGCACCTAAAGTGCGTTTAACCCAACTCAAAAAGTCGATTTTAAGCAAGTAGTTGACAATCACTCCCAAAATGCTGATCGCAATAAAAAATCCAAAAAAAATACTGAGAAAACTCAATATGTTTACATGTGAAGCGTCCGGCATCCAATATGATAAGGACTCTGCAACTTCCATGTAAAATGCTGAAGCTCCAAAGAAGCCGACCAATACTCCTGTGATTGAAAACAATCCCCTGATAATTCCTATGAAAACACCTCTTATCAGACAAAAGCATAAAATCATTATGATAGCTAAATCAAACAGGTTCATAATCTTTCATTTGTGTATCGATTTTTGTTGGACGTAAACGAATACAAAAAAATACCTGCCTCAGAAAAGTTGCTGAAATAGCCGTAAGGAAAAAATGTATAGTTGATTGTGTTTTGAGTAATGGAGTATCGAAAACCGATAGAATAAAGGTTTTTCTGAGAAGCAGATTTTATAATCGAATCCACTGACCGACCGTTTCTACTGCTCGTCCTGTGCCAAAATGCTCTATGAAGATTTTAAAATAATAGAGTTCTTCCTTGCTCCGGACTATCGGATAACTGCCTTGAGCTTCTTTTAACTCTTCATCTTTAATCGTCGCTTCAAAATAAGCGGGCAGAACATTTGCGGAACCGGATCCTTGAGAAAATTCCTGTTTGAGCCGCCATACAATCTCTTTGGGCAGTACGTTTTCATAAGCCTTTCTGAAAATCCATTTTTCGATTTTTTGATCGCCGTCCGGTCTTTGCTTATATTCAGAAGGAATGGCCATGGCATATTTAAGCAACTCCCCGGATATCAAGGGGGTAACAACCCGGACGGAATTACATAAATTCATACGGTCAAGGCGTAATGACGCATTATTATGTAAAAAGCCGATACATTTCATTTGTTGTGCGAATAATTCTTCAGCTGGAAAGTCTTTAAGATACAAATATCCGCAAAACACTTCATCACCGCCTTCTCCGGAAAGCAGGACCTCCATGCCTTGTTCTCTTGCATATTTAGAGATGAGATAATTCGACACAGAGCTTCTCACCAAAGAAGGATCAAAGGATTCCAGGCTCCAAATTACTTGGGGCAGTACCGCCAGAATTTGATCAAGGTCTACAATCAATTCATGGTGGTTGGAGCGGATATAGTCGGCCATTAAACGGGCGCATGTAATGTCTTCACTTTCTCCCACACCCAGGGCAAATGTCTTCAAGCGCTCATTCTTTCCAAATTTATCCCGGTAGGCATTGCTGGCCAGCCAGGCAATAACACTGCTGTCTATTCCGCCACTGAGAAGGCTTCCTGTCGGCGCTTCAAAGTTCACACGGTTTTGGAAACTGCGCTGGATAATGTCTCTTATGTTTTCCGCCATCTCGTTGGGGTCGCTATGTAAGATTTCAGGCGGACTTTTCGGCAATTCGGCAAACCGGGTTAGAGTTCCGGTGCTGTCCATATAATGCCCTGGCGGAAATTCATAGATATCATCGGTTATTCCTATCAGGCTTTTAAGTTCGGAAGCAAAATAATATGTTCCGTTCTTTCGTCCATAAAATAGAGTCTTGATTCCGAGAAGATCCCTGCCCGCAAA
>JBARSG010000123.1:0-4142 GCA_049644625.1 Desulfobacterales bacterium
GTGGGCACGGGCAGATTTCAACATTATAAATGTGAATGTTGAAATGACCTTCTATGCCGAGTTTCTGTTTCCAGTATTGTTTCCATTTTTCCTTAGAGTATTTTTTTAAGATGATCATTTTCGATAATTTGGACACTGCTGAATCTGACCAACCCCAGGCGATGCGCTTGATTCGGCGGCCGATTTCTCGAAATATCCGTTCCAAAAGCGAGATTGTCTTGGGTGCAATCACACCGGTTTTCAACCATATTTCGACATGGGTAAAAAGGCGCTGCGAGAGATTTTCCAAATACGCGGCACCATGATGGTAACCTTTCTCTTTGAAAATATTTATTAGTTCGGTAATCTCGGCTTTGCTTGATTCATATTGTTGTTTAACCTGTTGAGTGTCTTCTTGTTTTAGAAGCTCAAAGTCTGTCTCTGGAAGTTCTATGCCAATGAGATGTTTGATTTTGTCAATTTGTGGCTGACTGTCTTTTTTCTTGAGACCATCTTCCCACAGGGAATGATATAACCCCCGAGGTCCATGCCATATGCATCGCTGTGACTCGGCCACCTCGGATAAAAAATCATCCAGTCCCGGCTCCCCATCATAGATAAAGGGGATTCCCGACGACTTGGTTTGCTTGATACGTTCTTTGATAACGTGCTCGATTTTAGCCCATTTTGTATTGGCAAAAGTACCTAATGGTTCCACTTTTCCATCGGTAGTAACGCCAATTACAGCTCGCAGTTCCCCCTTTTTACCCTTTTGCTGTTTAACGCCGGTTCCGTCTGCCATGATCGCCGAAAGATCATCAAGGTTAATGGGAAGTTCATCCATCTGATCGATATCGCTGCCGACCACAATGTTGTGGATACCGCCAAGGGAGATATCGATTGAATGTCCCTCAATTAGCCGACGGTAATTGGTGTCAATGACGGCTTCAATGACTTGATGTTCGAAATTAGCCTCTTTGCGAACGTATGGAGATATTTTTAAAGCATCCAACAGCGGCGAATACCGTGCGCCGCAGGTACAACATTCTGCAACACGAATGGGTTGATCCAGTTTACCGAAAACGGTCGAAAACCTTCTCGGATGACTCCGATAACCACGTTTGCGGATCTTTCGACCATGACAATAACGACCTTCAGGGTCACCCTTTCTGATATGGCGCCCAAGGCCTTTACGCGCCTTGCTAGGCGGGAAAACACCGCCGTGATTGCTTAAACGCTCGGAAACGAGATCGTCGTAGCTTCTTAATATGTGTTCCAAAATACGAAGCATCAACGGATCTCTGAGTTGCTGTAAACGATATACAATTTCGTTGAGATTGACTTTTCCGGTTGCAAGTTGAAAGCAAAGTGTAATATGAATTTGTTGTTCCATCACGGTCTCCCTTCTATGGCGTTTATATTGGGTAATATAAACTATGAAGGAGACCGTGATTTTTTTTCAAGAATTATTTGTTGCCCACACTTTTGAACGTTACCAAATATTTAGATGGTACAGAACCGGCGATCAATAGCAGAAGTCCAACCATTTCCTTCAAAACCGGGCTTGATAATATCGCAGTTTTTACTGCCCCTCGATTTTAGCAATTACATTTGAGAAATCTTTAGTATTAACAACTAAATTTCCTACTTTATAATCTATCATATCAACTTTTTTGTAAAAATCCGTTAACAATATGTTGAAGTATTATTTTTTATTCGCTATAGTCTCCATGCACAGTAATAACTATTTGTAATGCATAGAGAAAGCGTATTTTCAAGTGGACAGCCATATCCGAAAATAGGCATGATAGAAACGATATACACTCTGAAAGCAAAACCATATCGAACTGAACAATGCCGATATAGATGTTGGTGATTTTCCGTCCTTTGAAAAGCTCAATTTGGCCTGCTTAAGGATAGTCGGTCATTGGTTTTTCCCGCTGAAATATCATTTGTATTAATTTATCGTAAAGGGTTTCCGGCTTATGGACATCTGGTTTGTCGTCATGGAACTGGTACTGCTGCTGGGCGGTGCTTTTATGATGGGCGCAGTGGCCCAGCGCCTGGGGCAGAGTCCCATAATAGGATATCTTCTGGCGGGCACCATCGTCGGTCCCCTTCTGTTTAACACGACGGTTGTCAACCAGGCTTCGGAACTGGGGGTCGCGCTGCTGTTGTTTTCCATCGGTCTGGAATTCAGTTTCAAACAGCTAATGAAAATGGGGCGGATGGCATTCGGCGGGGGAACGCTGCAGCTGGTGTTGACCATCCTAACGGTTTCCCTGATAACCGTTACCATGTTCGACCTGCCCCGGGCGCTCACGCTGGGAGCCATCGTAGCGATGAGTTCCACCACCATGGTGCTAAGGATGCTGGTGGACCGTGTGGAAATCGATTCGGTCAAAGGCAGGACATGCCTGGCCATTCTTCTTCTTCAGGACATAGCCATCGTACCTCTTGTGCTGATGGTCAGCTTCTTTACGCCGGCTGCGGCAGAGATGAATATCGGTCTGCATATCCTCAAGGTGATCCTGTCAGTGATCGGGTTGGCTGTTGTTTTCTACCTGCTGCTGTATCATCTGGCCCCGGCACTGCTGAGCGAGGCGAAACTCTTTACCAATCGGGAACTGACCGTACTGCTGAGCATCACTGTGGGTTTGGGCGCAGCTTGGGCCGCCCACAAACTACACATCTCCCCGGCCCTGGGCGCTTTTGTTGCGGGCATGCTGCTGGGAGAATCCCCTTTTGCTACTCAGATCCGATCCGATATCGGCTCGATGCGCATCATCATGGTCACCCTCTTTTTTGCCTCGGTGGGTATGCAGGCCAAGCCCATGTGGTTTATCAAACACTTGCACTGGGTCGCACTCACTTCGGTAATCGTTCTGATTCTGAAAACCGGGATCATTTATATTGTGGGCCGTTTATTCAGCCTCGAAAACCGACAGGCCCTTGCCACGGGCATTACTCTGAGCCAGATCGGAGAGTTTTCATTTGTGCTGGCAGCCACTGCCCGCAGGGGCGGTGTGCTGGCAGCCGATATCGTTGACCTGATTGTGTCGGTGATCATTGTACTGATGCTGGTCACCCCGTATCTTATCGCCAATGCCGATGCAATGACCGATCGGTTACTGGCACTGATTTTTAGAAAGAGGCCATTGGCGGCAAGCCCTTTTCCATCCGGGAAGGCGGAACCGGTCAACCGGGTGCTGGTGGTAGGACTGGGGCCGGCGGGGCGCCAGGTGGTGCAGACACTGGTGGCGCAGCGCTTGGAACCCGTGATAATCGACGTTAATCCCAAAAGCCGCGATTATGCCCGTCAACAGAGCCTTCATCTTCATCTGGGGGATGCAGCTCAAGAAGAGATTTTGATGCACGCGGGTCTGCCCGAAGTGTGCATGGTGGTGGTGACGATTCCCGATCCCCGTGCTGCGGTCCGGATCGTGGAAATGATCCGGCGGCTTCGACCCCATGTGCCCATTGCGGCCCGCTGCCGCTATAATCGGCACGTCGTCGATCTCGAGGGAGCCGGCGCCGACATCGTCGTCGATGAAGAGGTCACAATGGGAAACATGTTAAGCCGGCAGATCATAGATTATCTGATGAATGGCTCGGCCACCGTGATGGCCTGCCGCCTTGGCGGACAAACCCTGGAATCGATCACCGAAAAGAGATCGTAGCCGATGTTAAGGTTTGCATACGTCGTAAAATCAATAAAAAATCAAAAAGGTAAACCCTTCAAAAAAGATTTGCCCTATAGCGAAAACCATATCACAATGTTTTAAGGCATCAAAACCTGTCTGATATTGCAGTTGTCGCCACAACTATCATTTGGTGATACCGTATTAAGGTATCAAAGAAATTTCAAGTGCTTGATATTAGGACGTAATTGCAGATATAAAAGTTTTTCGGATTGAAGATTTCGTACCAAAAGCATGCAAATTTCGGACCTCAAAAAGTGAACCTTCAAGTTAGCTATACGTGAATTCGTTAACGGCAGGTTTAGCGGCGATTACACGGTCCATGAGATCATGTTGATAAGAAGTATTTCAGGCATTGTCCCGCTGCCGTTTCTTTTTCATTTCTGATGGGGTACGGCTAAACCTCAAATTGCTTTGAAGTGTCGGATTCCGGGTCAAAATAAGTAATCGTTACATGGTAAT
>JBARSG010000124.1:0-17263 GCA_049644625.1 Desulfobacterales bacterium
GTCAAAAGGAACAAACTGAGCCATGCCCTTCATCCCCATGTGCTTGGTTATCGCTGCCGTCAAGGTCGTCTTGCCATGATCGATATGGCCTATCGTACCTACATTTACATGCGGCTTGATCCTCTCAAACTTTTTCTTCCCCATCTTTTTGTCCTCCCTTTAGAGCGAGTTAACAATAAAGTTTACCAGCGGTAATGCGCAAACGCCTTGTTTGCCTCAGCCATCTTATGGGTATCTTCCTTCTTTTTGACAGCAGCCCCTCTCTTGTTGGAGGCATCCAATAGCTCAGCTGCCAGTTTATCAACCATTCCTTTTTCAGGTCTTTTGCGAGCAAAACCTATAATCCACCGAATTCCCAGAGCGGTTTTCCGGGAAGGCCGAATTTCTGTGGGAACCTGATAGGTTGAACCTCCTACACGACGTGACTTGACCTCAATCGTCGGCTTTACATTTTCAACTGCCTGTTCGAAAATCTTGATCGCTGATTCTTTTGTCCTTTCTTCAATCACATCGAAGGCATTATACAGAATCGACTCTGCAGTACTCTTTTTTCCATCCCGCATTATAGACTTTATGAACTTTGAAACCAGCTTATTGTTATACTTGGGATCGGGTATAATTATCCGCTCAGGGACTTCTCTTCTTCTCGGCATATGCTACACCATTGTTCCTATTTGTTATTCATTTTCATGCCATAAAATTCAGGCACGGTGCATCGTATATCATATATCTTATACCATTTTTCTACCTGGGTTTCTTTGAGCCGTATTTTGATCTGCCCTGTTTTCGATCCTCGACGCCAAGGGTATCAAGAGTGCCTCTGACAATATGGTACCTTACACCCGGCAGGTCCTTAATACGTCCACCACGAACAAGAACAACAGAATGTTCCTGGAGATTATGTCCTATGCCGGGTATATATGCGGTAACTTCTATGCCGGTAGTCAGTCTGACTCTGGCAACTTTTCGCAAGGCAGAATTGGGCTTCTTGGGTGTTGAAGTATAAACCCGTGTACAGACTCCTCTTTTCTGGGGAGCACCCTTTAGTGCCGGGGTATTTGTCTTTTTCTTTATTCGCTTCCTTCCGTTTCTTACTAACTGATTAATGGTCGGCATTTTCTCCCCTAAATTCTTTTATATTCATAATTTGGATGTATCGACAAAGTTTTAATTATTAGTTATCTATCACCAAATTGTCAAGCCTTTTATATAAAAATAATCCATTATTTCCAAACAAATTTTAACCGGCTTCAACCTGAACATCTCTGTATTCAGAAAGGCCGGTTCCGGCAGGAATGATTCTTCCCATAATAACGTTCTCTTTAAGCCCCTGAAGATAGTCTACCTTGCCGGCAATGCTGGCATTTGTAAGGACTTTGGTCGTCTCCTGGAATGAAGCGGCGGATATAAAGCTTTCCGTAGAAAGTGACGCCTTGGTAATCCCCAGTATCAGGTGGTCGGCAACAGCGGGCTTCTTTCCTTTTTCAACTACTTCCCGGTTGACTTCTTCAAAGAGCTTTCTATCAACCTGGTCTTCAATAATAAAATCGGTATCACCGGGGTCAAGAACTTTAACGCGCCGCATCATTTGCCGCACAATAACCTCTATATGCTTGTCATTTATCCGGACGCCTTGTAAGCGGTAAACCTCCTGGACTTCGTCAACAAGATAGCGTGCCAATGCAATTTCACCCTTGATATTCAATATGTCTTGAGGAATAGCCGAACCGCTTATCAGTGCCTCGCCCGCTCTGATATAATCCCCTTCATAAACGTTTATATGTCTGCCGCGTGAAATAAGATATTCCTTCTTTTCACCAACATCTACAGGGGTAATGGTGACCTTCTGTTTGCCTTTTTTCGTTGACTTGGCTATCGAAACATACCCGTCGATTTCACTCAACAGTGCCGTTTCTTTCGGTTTTCGAACCTCAAAAAGTTCAGCCACCCTGGGAAGACCGCCGGTAATATCCTTTGTTTTGGTTGTTGCTCTGGGGAGCTTTGCGATCACATCGCCGGCCTTAACCCCGTCTCCTTCTTCAACCAGCAAAATAGCATCTATGGGCAGCAAATATCGCGCCATCCCCAATGGCCCCGGCAGGCTCACTGTTTTTCCGTCTTTGTCTTTGATTGAAATCCTCGGACGTTCCTCTCCACTTTTGGATTCGACGATGGTACGACTGGATTTGCCGGTAACCGGGTCAACCTTCTCCTGCATGGTCTTGCCGGATATGACATCACCGAATTTAACGGTCCCGTCGACTTCTGAAATAATGGGTGTTGTAAAGGGATCCCAGGTTGCCAGAAGGTCTCCGACCTTAACTTTATCACCGTCTTTTACCTCAATGTGGGCGCCGTAAATAACAGAAAACTTTTCTCTTTCGCGTCCGCTATCGCTAACGATGGCAATTTCACCCCCCCGCCGGTTCATAACTACAAATATATTTCCATCTTTTTCCACAACGTTAAGATTAACAAATTTAATCTTACCTTCGGCCCGGGCTCTGATATCGGCCTGCTCAACCCTGCGTCTGGCCGTTCCTCCAATGTGAAATGTACGCATCGTCAACTGGGTTCCGGGCTCACCGATTGACTGAGCCGCAAGAATTCCGACTGCCTGACCGATTTCAACTTTTGCTCCGTGGGATAGGTCCCGGCCATAACATTTTACGCACACGCCAGTAACACTCTTGCACGTCAGAACCGACCGTATTCTCACACTGGTAATTCCCGCATTTTCAACAGCCTTTACAGCGTCTTCGTCCAGGTCTTCTCCGATCCTTACAATCACTTCATCGGTAAACGGATCATGGATATCCTCTGCGGCAACACGCCCTAAAATACGTTCTTCGAGACGCTGAATCACTTCGCCGCCTTCCATCAGAGATTCAACCTCAACACCAAGTATGGTCCCGCAGTCTTCTTCCGTAACAATACAATCCTGGGCAACATCGGCAAGACGACGGGTAAGATACCCCGAGTTGGCGGTCTTTAGGGCCGTATCCGCAAGGCCCTTTCTGGCGCCGTGAGTGGAAATAAAATATTGAAGCACGGAAAGGCCTTCCCTGAAATTGGCACTAATGGGCGTTTCAATGATTTCACCCGATGGTTTCGCCATCAGTCCTCGCATCCCTGCAAGCTGACGCATCTGGTCTTTGCTCCCCCTGGCCCCGGAATCTGCCATCATGAAAATTGGGTTAAAACTTTCTTCTATAACAGGCTCTCCGTTTTCATCCAGAACAGCATTTCCATCAGAGTCGGTTACGGGGGCCATTCGCATGGATTTCATCATCTCATCGGCCACATCATCCGTTGCTTTTGCCCATATATCGACAACTTTGTTATATTTTTCACCCCGTGTGATAAGACCCTCGATGTATTGACTGCCGATCTTTTCAACCTGATTCTCGGCATTTTCCAAAATATCCCATTTGGAGGCCGGTATGATCATGGCGTCAATGGAAATGGAAAGCCCGCCTTGGGTTGAATATTGGTAACCGATATCTTTCAATCTGTCGGAAAGGATAACCGTAGCCTTTGGTCCCAGATTCCGGTATGCGTAATTTACGAGTTCGCTCAGCGTCTTTTTATCCCTGACAGTGTTTACTGTAGAAAAAGATATCTCAGGACGTTTTTTAATCACCTGAAAAATATGATAGGCTTGGTCTGCAAAAATAACGCCGCTGATCCCCTCTTCTTCCAAAGCAAAAACTTTTTCAGTGTCTTTATCCGAAACACTGAACATCCGCTTGAATTCGTCCTTTCTGAATAAGCCGACAAGCCCTTGATTATCCCTGTCAGGGCCTTTTGAATATTGGGCAACCATTTCAGTAAAATCCGCACCGGCCTGCAGCTTTCCTAAAACAGTCTCGGCCTCTTCTTCATCAAAAACCTTGATATGGCGTATCATCATGATGTTATCTTTGGGAATAATTTCCCACAACAGGATACGCCCCACGGTCGTATTAAACCGTTTTCCCTCCATTCGAACGATAATTCTGGCATGAAGATCAACGGCCTTTGCATCGTATGCACATCGAACTTCTTCAGGATTTGCAAATATTTTACCTTCGCCTCTGGCCCCGGAAATCCCTCTTGTCATGTAATAGATGCCAAGAACAATATCCTGACTCGGCACAATTATAGGGCTCCCATTTGCAGGAGAAAGAATATTGTTGCTGGACAGCATTAATATTCTGGCCTCTATCTGAGCCTCCACGGAAAGGGGGATGTGAACCGCCATCTGATCGCCGTCAAAGTCCGCATTAAATGCCGTACATACCAGCGGGTGAAGCTGCAGTGCCTTGCCTTCAATGAGAATAGGTTCAAATGCCTGAATTCCCAGCCGGTGAAGCGTGGGAGCCCGGTTTAATAGAACCGGGTACTCCTTTACCACCTCATCTAAGGTGTCCCAAACCTCCGGGACTTCTCTTTCCACCATCTTCTTGGCACTCTTTACCGTGGATACGAGTCCTTTTTGCTCGAGACGATAATAAATAAACGGCTTGAACATCTCAAGGGCCATCTTTTTGGGCAGACCGCACTGGTGTAGCCTGAGATCCGGTCCTATGGTAATAACGGTACGGCCGGAATAATCGACCCTTTTGCCCAGAAGATTCTGTCGGAAACGTCCCTGTTTGCCTTTCAATGTATCACTAAGCGACTTTAACGGTCGTTTGTTGGTTCCCATAATCGCTCTGCCGTGCCGGCCGTTGTCGAAAAGAACATCCACTGACTCCTGGAGCATCCTTTTCTCATTCCGAACGATAATGTCGGGAGCCTTTAATTCGATAAGCCGTTTTAACCGATTATTGCGGTTAATGACCCTGCGATACAGGTCATTCAAATCAGATGTTGCAAATCTTCCGCCTTCCAGAGGGACAAGGGGCCGTAAATCCGGCGGCAGAACCGGAACAATATCCATTATCATCCAGGTCGGATCTATTCCCGACCGCCTGAATGCTTCGACAATCTTGAGCCGTTTGGACAGTTTTTGTCGCTTTGTCGTAGAGCGAGTGGAACTAATATCAACTCTCAGCTCCTTATACACCGTATCGAGATCGATTTTCCCCAGCAGTTTTTTGACAGCCTCGGCCCCTATCCCGGCTTCGAATGTTGTCCCGTAAACCTCACGTGCTTCTCGATATTTTTCCTCGGATAGAAGTTGGTTTTGGTTAAGGTCCGTATCCTTGGGGTCAATCACAATGTAACTGTCAAAATAAATCACTTTTTCAAGACTTTTTAACGTCAAATCGAGCAGATTACCGATCTTGCTCGGAAGGCTCCTCAAAAACCATATATGGGAACACGGCGTGGCGAGTTCGATGTGCGCCATTCGCTCCCTACGCACCTTGGATTGAATAACCTCCACACCGCATTTTTCACAAATAACACCCCTGTGTTTCATCCGCTTGTACTTGCCGCAGTTGCATTCGTAATCCTTTGTGGGACCGAATATCTTGGCACAGAAAAGACCGTCGCGTTCCGGTTTAAACGTTCGATAATTGATCGTTTCCGGCTTCTTAATCTCCCCGTGGGACCATTTTAAAATCTGCTCGGGGGATGCCAGGGAAATCTTAACACCGACATAAAGTTTTGGATCGGTCGGTTTCGTAAAAAAATCGTATATGGTTTCCATTGATTATTTTCCTTCCATAAGGGTTATATCCAAACCCAAACTCTTCAACTCTTTTGTCAGGACCTTGAAGGACTCGGGCAAGCCCGGATCTAATGTATTCTGACCTTTTACAATCTTTTCATACATACGAGTCCTGCCTGCCATGTCATCCGACTTTACGGTTAAAAATTCTTGAAGAGCATTCGCAGCTCCATAAGCCTCCATGGCCCAGACTTCCATTTCACCAAGTCGCTGGCCTCCGAACTGAGCCTTTCCGCCAAGGGGCTGCTGTGTCACCAGTGAATATGGACCGATAGACCGGGCATGGATCTTGTCATCGACCAGGTGATGGAGTTTCAATACATACATCGTACCCACGGTAATCTTTTCTTTAAAAGCCTCTCCGGTGCGCCCGTCGTACAAGGTGGCCTGAGCAGCTGTGGGAAGTCCTGCCTCCGCGAGAAGAGACTTGATCTCATCCTCTTTAGCACCATCAAAAACCGGTGTGGCCATGTGAACGCCGTCTCTATAATTGTCTGCATATTCATACAGGTCTTCATCATCAAAGGCGTCTATCATTTCCTGGGTGGACGGTTCAGAGAATATTCGTTTGAGTTTCTCTCGAATGGCTTCTGTTTTTCTTTGTTTCAGGAGAGTGTTAAGCTGATCCCCAAGGCCTTTGGCAGCCCAACCCAAATGAATTTCCAGAACCTGCCCCACATTCATCCTCGAAGGGACTCCAAGGGGATTCAGAATCATATCAACCTGGGTTCCGTCTTCAAAATAAGGAAGGTCTTCCTGTGGAAGAATTCTCGACACCACCCCTTTGTTGCCGTGTCGGCCTGCCATTTTGTCACCTACGGACAACTTGCGCTTCATGGCCACGTAGACCTTAACCATTTTGATTACGCCGGGAGGAAGGTCATCCCCTTTTTCGAACTTGGCGATACTTTTCTCAAAGGACTTTCTGCAAAGTTCGCATTGGCTTCTATATCGCTCAAGAATATCATGGACCTGTTCGGTCAGTTCAGAGCTTTTAAGTTCAATCCCCTCGATCTGCGCCAGGGGTATCTGGGCCAGAATCTCGGTATCTATCTTGCTCCCTTTTGCAATCAGAACCTTCTTGCCTTTTTTCAGGGGGTTAAGACATTCCTGGCCGGCAAGCAATTTCTCAAGCCGTGTATAAACCACGTCCTTAATGACGGCAAGCTTATCATCTCTGTTCCTTTTAAGCACGGCAATCTTTTGATCTTCGATAAAACGGGTGCGGTCATCTTTCTCAACACCACGCCGAGAAAACACCTTTGCATCGACAACGATTCCATGAACACCGGGCGGCATTCGTAAAGAACTATCTTTTACATCTCCCGCTTTCTCTCCGAATATGGCCCTTAAAAGCTTTTCTTCAGGAGAAAGTTGTGTTTCACCTTTGGGCGTAATTTTTCCCACCAGAATATCTCCGGGACTGACTTCAGCGCCGAGCCTTATAATGCCGCTGCTATCCAGATCTTTTAAGGCTTCATCGCCGACATTTGGAATGTCGCGCGTGATGTCTTCTTTGCCGAGCTTAGTATCTCTGGCCACAACTTCAAATTCTTCGATGTGCACAGATGTATACACGCCGTCCCGGTGAAGCCTTTCGCCCACCAGAATCGAGTCCTCAAAATTATATCCACCCCACGGCATGAACGCCACCATTATGTTTTTGCCCAAGGCAAGTTCGCCCTTTTCTGTGGCAGGCCCGTCCGCAATAATCTCTCCGGCCTTGACTTTTTGTCCTTTTCTGACAATCGGGCGTTGATCGAAGCATGTATTCTGATTGCTCCGTATAAATTTTGAAAGCTCGTAAACTTTCACGGGCATTTCTGAATCTTCATCGTCTTCGGACTCATGTTTTAAAACAATGTGGGAAGCCTCAACATCTACCACCTCGCCATCACGCCGTGCAACTACCGTAACGCCTGAATCTCTGGCCACCACGCCTTCAACGCCCGTCCCCACCAAAGGCGCCCGGTTTACAAGCAAAGGGACCGCCTGACGCTGCATGTTCGATCCCATCAACGCCCGGTTTGCATCATCATTTTCCAAAAACGGAATCAAGGATGCGGAAACACTCACCAGTTGGTTGGGGGAAATATCCATTAGCTCGATATCTTCGGACTTGACCATCATGAATTCCCCTTCTACCCGTGACGTTACCAGGGGTTTGACAAATCTTTTATTTTCGTCAAGAGGTGCATTGGCCTGGGCAATCGGGTGATCTTTTTCTTCAAAGGCACTCAAAAACTTAACATCCCTCAATACAGTTGCATCTTCTACAATACTGTATGGCGTTTCAATAAATCCATACTCATTAACCCGGGCATACGTGCCTAATGAAACAATAAGACCGATATTTGGGCCTTCCGGTGTCTCTATGGGACATATCCGCCCGTAATGTGACGGATGCACATCCCTGACCTCAAAGCCGGCTCGTTCACGGGTTAATCCCCCCGGACCCAGGGCGCTCAGACGCCGCTTGTGGGTGGTTTCTGAAAGCGGGTTGGTCTGATCCATGAATTGGCTGAGCTGGCTGGTCCCGAAAAATTCCTTAACAACGGCAGAAACCGGCTTTGAATTTGCAAGATCGTGCGGCATAAGCGCATCAACTTCCTGGAGACTCATCCGTTCTTTAATGGCACGTTCCATTCGAACCAGTCCGATACGATACTGGTTTTCCAAAAGTTCACCAACAGCGCGCACCCTTCTATTCCCAAGATGATCGATGTCATCAACAGCCCCCTGTGTATCTTTCAGCTTTACAAGGGTTTTGGTCGTAAGGAGTATATCCTCTTTTCTGAGTGTTCTTAAGTCGATGGAAGAGCTAATGCCCAATCGAAGGTTAATCTTCATGCGACCGACACCGGAAAGATCGTAATAGGAAGACTTGAAAAACATGTGGTCAATAAATTCCTGGGCCACTTCCAGTGTTGCAGGATTGCCGGGTCGGAGCCTTCGATATATCTCAATAAGGGCGTCCTCTTTTGTTTCGACCTTATCCAAAATCAGGGTTTTGTGGATGGAGTCACTACCGGTTACCCCATCGATGAGAAGGAGTTCAAATTCATTTATACCGGCATCAAGCAAAGCTTGAAAAATTTCTCGGTTAAAAACTTGGTTGCATTTCACAATGATCTCTCCACTATCAGGGTCGACGATTGTCTTTGCAAATACCTTGTTAAAAATATCTTCAACACTTATTTGAATCAATTCCAAATTAGCGGATTTAAGTTTCTTGATTGCGGCTTTGGTAAACACACGTCCTTTTAGAACAATAGGCTCGCCCGTTTCAGAATCTGTAATATCACTGCTGGCGCGCTGACCGCGCAGCAAATTCCCATTAAACTTCTTGAATACCCGTTCGCCATGCACAACAAACTTTTCTGTTTCATAAAAATAAGACAGAATATCTTCGGAAGTATATCCAATCGCTTTATAAAGGATTGTAATAGGAAACTTACGCCGCCTGTCAATTCGAATATGGACAATACCTTTGTGATCGATCTCCATATCGATCCATGATCCGCGTACCGGAATGATCCTGGAGGTGTATATCACCTTGCCGCTCGAATGGGTCTTGCCTTTATCATGATTGAAAAACACTCCTGAAGATCTATGGAGCTGGCTTACAACAACACGTTCGGTTCCGTTTATGATAAACGTACCATTGTCGGTCATCAAGGGAATTGTTCCAAAGTAAATCTCCTGCTCCTTGATATCGCGGATATTCGTAACTCCGGTATCCTTATCAATATCATATACCACAAGCCTGACCGTGATTCGAACAGGAATTTCGTAGGTCATTCCCCTGTTTATACACTCCTTAATACCGTGCTTAACCTCTGCAAATCTGTAAGATACGAATTCAAGGGAAGCACTTCCGGTAAAATCTTTTATTGGGAATACGGACCTAAATACAGCCTGCAGGCCGATGTCTTTACGTTTTTCCGGAGGAACATCCATTTGCAAAAACCGGCCGTATGATTCCCGTTGAACCGCGATAAGATCAGGAATGCCAATGATCTTTTCTATCTTGCCGAAGTTTTTTCTTTTACGCTTATTTGCTAAAATTCTTTCTGACATGAAATCTCCGATATATTATATTTTGGTTATGGGTTATAGGATCAAGAGTATTTTGCTCTGTGTCCTATGACCCATAACCTATTACAAGTTAGTTCGCTTAGCCCCACCTGCCATTGTAAGCTCGCCCGCCAGTTAAGCAAGGCGACCAGAGGCACGAGCGCGCAGGTCACAATTGGAATACTTGAATAATAGTTTTTGGGGAAATGGAAAAGTGGATTATTTTAAAATTCCTTTGTTTTTTCCGCTGACAGCGGGATGGAATTTCCAAAACAGTTACTTTATTTCAACCTGAGCACCGGCTTCTTCAAGCTGGCTCTTGATTTTTTCAGCATCCTCTTTAGAAATTCCTTCTTTGACAGGCTTCGGAACCTCATCGACCAGGGTTTTGGCATCCTTTAAACCCAGACCTGTAATCGCCCTGACTTCCTTGATCACCTGGATCTTCTTATCGCCAAACGTTGTGAGAATAACGTCGAATTCGGTTTTTTCTTCCACCGGCGCGCCACCGGCCTCCCCGGGGACGGCAGCCGCTACCGCAACAGATGCGGCTGCGGAAACACCGAATTTTTCTTCCATTTCCTTAACAAGCTCAGACAGTTCAAGCACCGTCATATTTGCTATAAATTCAATTACATTCTCTTTGGTAATATCCGCCATTTTATTTTTCCTCCAATTTAACTTTTAATTAATGTTTTTCTATTTGTGTCGAATATCAGACCGCTTCTTTCTGTTCCTTGAGGGCCTGCAATAGGTTTAAAAGCTTTATCGGTATAGCGTTAAGAACCCTGACAAAACCTGCCGGAACACCATTGGCGACGGACAGGAATTGTCCTAAAAGAACCTCGCGGGGAGGAAGGACCGACATCGCCTTGATGGCGTTTAAATCGATCACCTTGCCGTTCATAACGCCGGTCTTAATTTCAAGCTTTTTATGCTCGTTAGAAAATTTTATCAAAACCTTTGCAGGTGCAATGGGGTCGTCATAGCTTAACGCAACTGCACTCGGACCTTTAAAACACTCTTTTATCAATTCGACATCTGTCTCTTCGGAAGCTCTGATAAGAAGCGAATTCTTTGCCACCTTATATTCAACTTTAAATTCTCTGAGCTTCCTTCGCAAATCATTCATTGCCGCAACATCGAGTCCTTTACAATCCGTAACGATGACAACTTTGGACCTTGCAAATTTTTCATGCAAATTTTTGACAATCTCTTTCTTTTTTTCCAGCTTCACAACTTACAACACCTCCTTTCCTTAATCCGCAAAAACCGGAGGTAACAACTTATCAATATAGAATGTCTCGGTAGGCCGGCAATACCGATTAAACACAAAACAAGTGCACCTACGGTCTTTGACAGAAATTTTTTAGTTCGGAAACAATATGCAAAATAGCCATTCAGGCTCTCTTTACCCGGACAAGTTCCTAAAGTGAACTAAAGCCTGACCTGGTTTGACTGGACGTACATTTTTGCCAAAAATGTGCTGTTTGCTATGCTTGTAATGCCTTGAGGCTGCACTAAGAATCCAGGTCTGGGCCAGGGTTTGAAATGCCTATATGGAAGCAGACTTATTTGATTAAGTCCTTGACACTGGCCGCATCTATCTTAATGCCAGGTCCCATGGTCGTTGAAATGGCGATACCTTTCAGGTAAGTTCCCTTACTGGAAGCCGGTTTGAGACGAATAATAGTTTCTAAAAAGGCGGCTGCATTCTCCACAATCTTCTCTACTCCGAAAGAAACTTTTCCCATTGGAACATGGACAATTCCGGCTTTTTCAACCTTGAAATCAATTTTCCCTGCTTTTAGATCTTGGACCGCTGTCGCTATATCAAAAGTTACGGTTCCGGTTTTTGCATTGGGCATAAGCCCTCTGGGACCGAGCAGCCTTCCTATCTTTCCAACAGAACCCATCATGTCGGGAGTAGCAACAGCTTTGTCAAAGCCGAACCACCCATTTTTAATTTTTTCTATTAATTCGTCATTCCCGGAAAAATCCGCACCCGCATCCAAGGCCTCTTTTTCCTTTTCCCCTTTAGCAAATACCAGGACTTTTACTTCCTTGCCAAGGCCATTGGGCAGAAGAACGGTCCCGCGAACCATCTGATCGGCATGCCTTGGATCCACACTCAGACGAACAGCAACATCAACGGTCTCATCAAATTTAGCATAAGATGAATCGATTGCTAATTTGACAGCGTCGCTAAAAATATGCTTTATTCCAACATCTACATTTTTAATCGATTTTAAATATTTTTTACCCCGTTTCGGCATGTTTTTTGTTCACTCCTTGTTTACATGTTTCGCATTTAGGGTTAAGATTTATTCACAGCCCGTAACATCTTCCTTCAAACAATATCAATTCCCATACTTCTGGCCGTTCCGGCGATAATATTAGTTGCGACACTCAAATCATTTGCATTTAAGTCAACCATTTTCTGCTTTGCGATCTCTTCAACCTGCTTTTGAGTCACACTGCCGACTCTCTCGCGTTTCGGATCGCCGGCGCCTTTTGCTATTTTTGCCGCTTTCTTCAAAAGCACGGATGCAGGGGGTGTTTTGGTTATAAAAGTAAATGATCTGTCCTGATAGACAGTAATAACCACGGGTATGATCATACCTTCATCGTTTGCGGTCCTGGAATTAAAAGCCTTGCAAAAATCCATTATATTGACGCCATGCTGCCCAAGTGCAGGACCAATCGGTGGAGATGGATTGGCTTGACCGGCGGTTACCTGCAATTTTATCTGTGCCATAATCTTTTTTGCCATTTTTTAACATCACTCCTGTAATTTTGCTTGATGAATTCGACTTTTTACGAATTTATCACAACTTTGTAACCTGTACGAATTCCAGTTCCACCGGTGTTGAACGGCCAAAAATGCTCACCAGAACCCTTATTTTACCCTTTTCCGGATTGACTTCGTCCACGGTGCCGTTAAAATTCTTAAAAGGCCCGTCTATTACACGAATCTCGTCTCCGATCTCAAAAATATATTTCGGTTGTGGTTTGAGTTTCCCGGCCTCCATCCGATTCAAGATCCGTTCGGCCTCTTCATCTGAAATCGGTGTCGGCTTTTCCCGACCACCCAAGAATCCGGTCACCTTGGCGGTATTATTCACAATATGCCAGGTTTCATCATCAAGTTCCATCCTGACCAATATATATCCCGGATAGAACTTTCGGGATGATGTTTTTCTTTTACCTTTTACAAGCTCGACAATCTCTTCTGTGGGAACCAGCACCTCGCCAAATTTTTCGGATAGAGAAAAAGATGCGACTCGCTCTTCAAGTGCAGCTTTGACCTTGATTTCAAACCCCGAGTAAACATGGACGATATACCATTTAAGAGCCAATTTTCTCTTCTCCTCAATTTAGTGAAGCACCACACGAATCAAGCTTGACAAACCGATATCGATCACTCCGAGAAAGCATGCTATTATCATAGTTAAGATAATGATAACAACGGTAGAGCTCAACGTCTGTTTTCGTGTCGGCCAGACAACCTTCTTTAGCTCCACCTTTACTTCTCTCAGAAATTGGACTCCCTTGTTTATATAATTTTTAATCTTCCCTGGCTCGGTCTTTGTTCTGGTTAACGCTTTGGTCTGTGATAAAGAAGACCTTTTTCCAATTTCCCCAGCAGAACCTGTAAACAGTGTGGTCTTTTTAGCGGCGACATCATTTTTTAATCGGGGTGATGTCGCTCCAGCGGCACTTTGTTTCTTCTTTTTCTTGGCGTTTGAAGTTTTTTTCCTCTGTAACCGTGCCATGATGCTCCTAACATCGCAAAATTCAAAGCGGATGATGTCCGGAAAGTCTTATATGGTTCCATGCGATTCAAGCTTTGAACTTTTTCTTCAGAATGATTTGGCAGGCCAGGAGGGATTCGAACCCCCAACACCCGGATTTGGAGTCCGACGCTCTACCGTTAGAGCTACTGGCCTGCAAAATGCCTTTATAATAAAAATGGTTATTTGGTCTCTTTATGTCGAGTGTGTCTCCTGCAAAATCGACAATATTTGCTGAATTCCAGCTTATTCGGTGTTGTTTGTTTATTTTTTGTAGTCGTGTAATTTCTTCTTTTGCATTCACTGCAGGAAAGGGTAACAATTATTCTCACCGGAAGACTCCTTCAGTTATTACTCTATAATTTCGCTCACAACACCTGCGCCGACCGTCCGTCCGCCTTCCCTGATGGCAAACCTCAATTCTTTTTCCATGGCTATCGGCGTTATAAGATCTGCCGTAATCGTTACATTGTCACCGGGCATTATCATCTCTACGCCTTCCGGCAATATCAAATTACCGGTAACATCCGTGGTCCTAAAATAAAACTGCGGCCGGTATCCACTGAAAAACGGTGTGTGACGACCCCCTTCCTCTTTGCTCAAAATGTATACCTCGGCCTTGAACTTCGTGTGAGGCTCAATCGAACCGGGTGCCGCTACCACCTGACCGCGCTCAACTTCATCACGCTTGGTTCCCCGCATTAATACCCCGATGTTGTCTCCGGCTCGTCCCTCATCCAAAAGCTTCCGGAACATCTCTACTCCGGTACACACCGTCTTCATGGTCGGACGAATCCCCACAACTTCAATATTATCCCCCACATGAACTACACCTCGCTCAACACGACCCGTCACAACCGTACCCCGACCCGATATGCTGAAAACATCCTCTATGGGCATCAAAAACGGCTTGTCTATATCACGCTTGGGCTCAGGGATAAACGTGTCTACCGCTTCCAGTAAATCAAATATGCACTTTGCATCCTCACTGTCAGGATCATCGCTCTCCAACGCCTTCAATGCACTCCCACGGATGATCGGAATGTCATCACCGGGAAACTCATACTTGTCCAACAACTCCCGAAGCTCCAACTCAACAAGCTCTATAAGCTCATCATCATCCACCATGTCACATTTGTTTAAAAATACCACAATCTGAGGAACCCCTACCTGACGCGCCAGCAATATGTGCTCACGTGTCTGAGGCATGGGACCGTCATCCGCACCCACCACCAAAATGGCCCCGTCCATCTGCGCCGCCCCGGTAATCATGTTCTTGATGTAATCCGCATGACCCGGACAATCAACATGAGCATAATGACGATTCACCGTCTCATACTCAACATGCGCCGTCGCTATGGTGATACCACGCTCTTTCTCTTCCGGGGCTTTGTCTATCTGGTCAAAAGGAACAAACTGAGCCATGCCCTTCATCCCCATGTGCTTGGTTATCGCTGCCGTCAAGGTCGTCTTGCCATGATCGATATGGCCTATCGTACCTACATTTACATGCGGCTTGGTCCTCTCAAACTTTTTCTTCCCCATCTTTTTGTCCTCCCCTGAATTTTTTGAAAATTATCTTTTTCGTATCAATTTTGACGCATTCATAAAAAGTTTTTTGCGAGCAACTTTGAGCTTTTGGAAGAAGTTATCCCATCAGACAGACTCTGCTTCCTGAAAAAATAATGGAGCCCACGACCGGGATTGAACCGGTGAACCTCTTCCTTACCAAGGAAGCGCTCTACCGACTGAGCTACGTGGGCGGTCTTTATTAACCCGTATTTGTTCTCTCCGAGTCACAGGCCGGCTTATCAGGGTTACTGCCGCCAATTTGCGGTCTGGAGCGGGAGACGAGATTCGAACTCGCGACATCCAGCTTGGAAGGCTGAAGCTCTACCAACTGAGCTACTCCCGCACGTTTTACGCTGATTATTGCCCCATAAAAAACCATTATTAAGAGATATCAATCCCCCTCAAAAAGCGCAGTAAGAGTCATGCAGGAAGCTATGTAGTAATTATCGATCCCGATATACAAACCGAAATCTCCTACATACGACTTACTTTGAGGTTGGTGGTGGGGGGAGGATTTGAACCTCCGAAGGCTTCGCCGACAGATTTACAGTCTGTTCCCTTTGACCACTCGGGAACCCCACCCGAAAGGTATTATCACACATGGAGCCAGAGACAGGAGTTGAACCCGCGACATCCTCATTACAAGTGAGGCGCTCTACCAACTGAGCTACTCTGGCCACACATCTTCAATCTTGCTATTTTTGAATATCTTCAATACAACATAAAAAGCGATCTCTCGATAAATCCTCTCTTTTACTTATATCTATAATAAATATCAACCCCTATTTTAATTCATTAATAATAAATATAGCCAAATATCAAGAGATTTTCTTTTATTTCTTTAAAATATCGCCTATTTTTATCATTTTCAACCTTATTTGTCCTAACGCAAATAAGAATCCGGGCCGCGTTTTATATATATTTTTGCCGCACTTTGTCAAAAATAAACTGAATATTGGCAATTCATACGATAGCAAGCAACACATCTAAAAGTAATATCGTACTATATCTTTTTGATATTACTTGATTTCTAGTTCCAACCTTCTTCTGCCTCTTTTGGCATACGATTTGCATTATTATTTGCATTGACAAAGATATGGCATCCCTTTGGTTCATTGAAACAAATCGATTAAAAACCAATGACAGTATTTTTAAAAACAAAAAGTGTTATAAAATATCACAAAACGAATCGAAAAATGTGTCGATTGATGCCTGTTTATAGAACTTGTTGGATTTTTTCAACAACATAAACCCTTGACAAGGGTGCTTATTTTTGTGTAATCGGAGATCAAGCCATAAGAAAAGCAAATTGATACATCTTAGGCGTTGTTTCCGTTATCATCAAATTGAATAACTCAAGGAATCTGATTTGATAAAATTACGAATTCTTTTTCTTCCTGTTTTTCTGTTGTTTCTCTTATGCGGATGCATACAAACTCTGAACAACATTCCGGTTTCACAAAACGCGGATTGTTTACCGGCCCGGACCGGTTGCGCCGATTCTAATGAATGTATTGAAAAGGCCAACCCTAAAGAGCAAAAACCGTCACCGGTTGATAATCTCGCTGCCGAAAACACTATCGAAGCTCAAACCTCAATACACAATAAAAAAGATAAAAATAAGATAGCCAAAAATTCTCTCCCCGAAAAAAAAATACAATCCATCTTTGATGAAGCCCTCGATTTTTGCGAAGCATCTCAGGATTTCTGGCAGAAAGGAGAGCTTGAAAACGCCCTTGAAGCACTGGATCATGCCTACTCTTTAATCCTGAAGATCGATACCGATGACACCGCCGAGCTTATACAGCAAAAAGAAGATTTGCGGTATTTGATCTCGAAACGCATTCTTGAAATTTACGCATCTCGCAATATCGTTGTAAACGGTAATCATAACGCCATTCCCATGGTGATGAACAAACATATTCAGAATGAAATTGACCTCTTTACCAAAAAAGGCGAAAGAAGATTTTTCGTTGAAGCATACAAACGTTCCGGAAAATATCGACCACAAATTGTTTCCACCCTTAAAAAAGCCGGCCTTCCGGTTGAATTGTCATGGCTCCCGCTTATTGAAAGCGGATTCAAGGTAAATGCGCTTTCAAAAGCTAGGGCGCTCGGCCTCTGGCAGTTTATCCCCTCAACAGGATACAAATTCGGCCTC
>JBARSG010000125.1:0-12946 GCA_049644625.1 Desulfobacterales bacterium
TGGATGAATAGGAAAGCTCCGTATTAAAAATATTTGCTTCCCTTCCAAGTTTTAAGGGGGAGTGGGCATCAGAATTCGAGACCAAAGTCCGCCCGTCCAAAGATGATACTCTCCAGTTCATGGCCGGATCAGATGAAAGACCGGTTTCAACTGCAAATATATAAGATGAAAGATCTTCAAAACATTCTTCAACCGAATCAAAACCTGATTTTGAACCAAGGAGTGAAAACCATGGGGTCCAGATATGAGCAGGTATCAGAAACGCCTTATCGGAAGTCTCAAGAAGAATTTCAAGAAGGTCTCTTGCGTCAAGGCCAAGAATCGGCCTACCGTCGGATTTAATATTCCCGATTTTATCTAATTTTGAATTAAAGTTTTCTGCAAGGTCAAGGTTTGGCAGAAATACAAGATTATGATTTTTACGGACTTTTTTATTTTTTTTATATATATTACTTATTTCAGAAACCAGAATAAACCGGACTTTCCCTCGACACGATGGGGGAACCCGTTGATCGCATACTTTTGCGATTTTTTCCTTTAACTTGAAAAGTCCGGGTTCAGCTGAAATAAGTTTTTTTTTGATTTCTGCAAACCATCCCGGATGGGTAAAATCACCGGTTCCGATAACCGTTATACCTTTTAACTGGGCTGCTATGTATAGGTTTTCAAGATCAAGATTTTTCGCCGTTGACCTTGAAAAATGTGAATGAACATGAAAATCAGCTATAAATCTCATATGAGATAAAGTATATTTTTTTTTAATAAGTTATAGTCTATTAAATAATAATAATTACACGCCGACGGCTAATAAATTAAACAACAAACTCTTAATGAATTCGACTTTTAATAATTCATCTAAACTTTAATCAATAAACAATAAAAAACCCTTGTATAATAATTATAAACAGTATATAAATAATAACTTATATACTATATATTGTATGCTTTTTATTATTAGAGATATCAGATTTTAACAAACAGTCAAGTTGTGACTATTTAAAAATACATACCATTTTACATCGATATTTTTTTAATAACTTAATACTTATTAACACTTTTTTTTATTCTCTTTAAAATTTATTATTTTTAATTATTTTTTATCGCCTTTTTTATATATTTTTTATATAAATTTTATCTATTAAAAAGATAGGTTAAAAAGTTATTATACTTATTAACATCCTTTAATATTATTAATAATATATTATAAAATGTTAAAAGGAATTGATAATGAAATTTAAAATTAAAAAACAAGACATCGTTGATATATTATCAAAAGTTCAAGGATTAACCGGAAGAAAAAGCAACCTGGCAATAACAGTAAATATTTTAATAAGTACAACAGATTATGGCATAACTATGGTAGTTACCGATCTTGAAACAGGATTTGAAGGACAATATCCTGCAAAAGTTGAATCACATGGAACCATAGTTATTAATTCAAGAAAGTTCTATGAGATCGTAAGAGAATTTCCGAGTGATGAAATACAGGTTAATGAAATTGAAAATCACTGGATCAAAATAGCAAATAAAACGGTCGAGTATAATATTGTTGGAATGAATTCCGAAGATTTTCCTGAAACGCCATATATAGATGATGTTGAGTTTTTTAGTATCGATTCGGGTGTATTTAAAAATATGATAGAAAAAATGATTATTATTACCGGTGCTTCTGATGAAAAACGGGCTCATATTACAGGAATATATTTTGAAATTATTCATAAGGATGATAAAAATATAGTTCGGATGGTATCAACCGACGGCAACCGGCTTTCAAAGATTGATCAAGTTTATGAAAAGGATGTTAAGCTTCCTCGAGAACAAGGTATAATTATTCCAAAAAAGGGTATGAATGAAGTTGTTAAGTTTCTTGATTCTGTAGGGATGGTTCAACTGGGAATTAAAAATAATAATTTTATAATAAAAAAAGATACAGAAAAAATAATAATAAGACTCCTTGAAGGCGATTTTCCAGAATACGGGGATATAATAAAAAAAGGTGCTTCTCATGCTATACATATAGATAGAAATATGTTTTTAATGATGCTGAAAAGAATGTCTATTTTATCTTCTGATAATTATAAAGGAGTTGTTTTTAATTTTAGAGATGACAAGCTTTTTATAATAACCATAAATCCCGATATCGGTGAATCAAAAGAAGATATGGATATAGATTTTAAGGGTGATCCTATTGAAGTCGCGTTTAATCCAAGATACTTTATTGATATACTCAGTGTTATAGATTCTAAAAAAGTCATTATTAATATAATTGATGAAGAAAAACCGTGTATAATAGAAGGGGAAAACGACGATACCTATATAAGTGTAAATATGCCGATGAGAATATGAATAAAGAACAACAAACATATAACGCGGATAATATAAAAGTTCTCGAGGGCCTCGAAGCGGTGAGAAAAAGGCCCGCAATGTATATCGGAAATATCAATATCCAAGGGCTTCATCATCTTGTATATGAAGTTATAGATAACAGTATTGATGAAGCTATGGCAGGATATTGTGATAAGATTATTGTTACCATTCATACCGATAATAGTGTCAGTGTTGAAGATAATGGAAGAGGAATACCCGTAGGAATTCAAAAAACAGAGAATATGCCCGCCATTGAAGTTGTAATGACAAAGCTTCATTCAGGAGGAAAATTCGACGATCATTCCTATAAAGTTTCCGGAGGGTTACACGGTGTGGGTGTTTCGGTGGTAAACGCACTTTCTAAAACATTGGAAGTAGAAGTTTATACTGACGGAAATATTTATTATCAGACCTTTGAAAAAGGTAAAAAAACGAGAGAATTAAGTATTATAGGTAAAACAAAGAAACGGGGTACGAAAATACATTTCATTCCTGATACACAAATTTTAGAGACAGATAATTTTAGTTATGAAATATTGATTCGAAGGTTAAGGGAACTAGCTTTTTTAAATAAAGGGGTAAGATTAATAATAGAAGATGAACGTTCAGATAAAAAGGATGAGTTTTTTTATAAAGGGGGTATTGTTTCATTTGTTGAATATCTTAACAGAAGAAATTTAGCGCTTCATAAACCTATTTTTATAGAGGGTATAAAAAACGAAGTTCAGATAGAAGTTTCTATCCAGTATAATGACACATTTAATGAGAAAATATTTTCATTTGCCAACAATATCAACACAATAGAAGGAGGGTTTCATCTTATAGGTTTTAAAGCGGGGTTAACGCGTACCATAAATCAATATGCGACTAATGGAAATCTTACGAAAAATCTTCAGGCAAAGATTAGTGGTGAGGATATAAGAGAAGGATTGACCGCGGTTATAAGTATTAGAATAAAATCCCCCCAGTTTGAGGGTCAAACAAAAACAAAACTTGGAAATAGCGAGGTCAAAGGACTTGTTGAGTCTCTTATAAACGAAAAATTAAATGTTTTTCTGGAAGAAAATCCAGCAGTGGCCAGAAAAATTATTACTAAAGCCGTTGATGCTTCTCGAGTAAGAGATGCAGCAAGGCGCGCTCGGGATTTGGCAAGAAAACAGGGCGCTTTGATTGATTCAACGCTTCCGGGTAAACTTGCTGAATGCCAGATTTCAGAACCCTCTGAAAGAGAACTTTTTCTTGTGGAAGGGGATTCTGCAGGGGGCAGTGCCAAACAGGGCAGAGATAGAAAATTTCAGTCGATTTTACCGTTAAAGGGTAAAATAATAAATGTTGAAAAATCGCGTTTTGATAAAGTACTCCGCAGCGAGGAAATAAAAAATATCATAACTGTACTGGGTACCGGTGTGGGGAAGGAAGAATACGATGTTGATAAAATCAGATATTATAAAACCATTATAATGACAGATGCCGATGTTGACGGATCTCATATCAGAACGCTTTTGTTAACATTTTTTTACAGACACATGAACGAAATGATTAATAAAGGCTATCTGTACATCGCTCAACCCCCGTTATTCAAAGTCGGTAAAGGAAAAAATGCAATTTATCTAAAAAATGAAAAAGAATTTAATGATTATGTGTTAAAGAGAGTTTGTAATAAAAAAGATATTAAGATCGGAAAACATGAAACCGTGCTTTCAGACCACAAATTATATCTTTTTATATCTGATCTTTCGGAATATTTTTTAATTATGTCAAGAATGGAAAAACGTGGTTTTCACAATGATCTCATAGAAATACTCATAAAAGAAGAGGTTGAAAATAAAGATTTTCTTCAAAACGAAAGAAATATGTTGAAATTAAAAACAATGTTAACGGAAAAAGAATATGATGTCAGCGAATTAACATGGAATTATGAACGAAATATTTATGAAATGACCGTTACGCCCCCCTTTAACGGAAACCAAAGACAATTTTCGATGGATTTGGCCGGCAAAAAGGTTACACCTGTAACGATAGGTCGGAGTCTTATTTATTCAGATGATTTTCAAAAAATCATTGTCCTTGGTAAAAATGTTTTTAAATATGATAATCCTCCATTTCTTATTTTTAACAAAGACAACAAAACAGATTCGGTTTGCATACAAAATAAAGAAAGCTTTCTATCTTTTATGATAACAGAAGGAAAAAAAGGGCTCGGTATTCAACGATATAAAGGTCTGGGTGAAATGAATCCCGACCAGTTATGGGAAACCACAATGAATCCCGAAAAAAGAACCCTTTTACAGGTTAAAATAGAGGATGTGGTTGAATCGGATGAAATTTTTACAATTCTTATGGGCGAACAAGTCGAACCCAGAAGAGAATTTATAAACAATAATGCCCTTGAAGTAAGCATACTGGATATATAGGATATTAATTAAAATTTTTTAATCGATGATTTTTCTATCCAAACAAAAAACAGTTCTTCTTCAATTCCATATTCAACATATCGTCACCACTATATAAAAAAACATGGAGATGTACATTCACAAGATTCAAGCAAGAGATTTACCGGACCTTTGGTTTCAGGCCGTTCATGATATTCTCGATCGTGGACGACGGTTTAAAATAGATCGAGGCAGTTATGCCGGACAGACAAGACTGGAATATGATTATTTTTTGGGTCACGTCATCCATCCGTCTTCAGAGCCACTTCTGCCGGATATTCCCCCGTCCTGCGGGATCCCCAATCCCGTAGAGCACGAATATATCTATGGCGGTGAAGGGTATGAAAGATCGTACATGGAGTATCTGATGACAGGCCAGAAAGAACCCGGGGAATCGTACACGTACGGCGAACGCCTTACAAGAACACCCCTTACCGGCGATAAGCTTGCGTGTTGGGAACAGGGAAATGCTGAAATAATAGATAAAAGAGAGGTCGACGGCCAAGCTGTTTTTGAAGAAAACGGGAAACTGTATCTAAATCAGATAGAGTGGGTTATTCAGACATATAAAGCGTACGGGAGCAGGAATAATCAAATGGTATTACAGGTTGCACATCCAGCCGATCTTACGCTTTTAGACCCTCCTTGCCTGCGATCTATTGATACACGCATACAGGATGAATCCCTTCATTTTATTATATATTTTCGATCATGGGATTTATGGGGAGGACTTCCGGCAAATCTGGCCGGTATTCAGAATCTTAAACAATATATGGCCGGGGAAATCGGTGTGAAAGACGGTGAAATGATTGTTGAAAGCAAGGGGCTACACCTATACGGTTATGCCGAAGATCTTGCAAAATTAAGGTGTATGAAAACCTAAAAATCAACCGGACAACGGCTAAAACCCGCTCCGTTAAAACTCAATACTGTTCGGCGTTCTTGGAAAGGGGATTACGTCCCTGATATTGGATATTCCGGTTATAAACATAAGCAGTCGTTCGAATCCCAGACCGAAACCACTATGCTCCACGCTTCCGAATCGGCGGGAGTCCAGGTACCACCAGTAAGTGTCTTTTGACATACCCATCTCTTCCATTCTTTTTTCCAGTACGCCCAATCGTTCTTCGCGCTGGCTTCCTCCGATAATTTCCCCAATTTTCGGAATCAGAACATCCATGGCGGAAACGGTCTTGTTGTCGTCGTTTACGCGCATGTAAAACGGTTTTATGGTTTTAGGGTAATCAAATATAATTAGAGGTTTTTTAAAGTGATGCTCTGTAAGGTAACGCTCATGTTCGGTTTGTAAGTCTTTTCCAAAATCGATATCATATTCAAATTTTTTCCGGGATTTTTTTAATATTTCTACAGCTGAAGCATACGATAAGCGTTTAAAATCTGATGAAGCCACGTTATCCAGGGTTTTTATTAAATTTTTATCAACAAATTTTGCAAAAAGTTCAAGATCATCTTTGCTTTCTTCGAGTATAAAATTTATTAAATATTTTATCATTTCTTCGGCCAAGCTCATGTTTCCTTCTAGGTTGCAGAACGCCATCTCCGGCTCCACCATCCAGAACTCGGCAACATGCCGGCTGGTATGAGAATTTTCAGCCCTGAACGTCGGGCCGAAGGTATAGACATCTCCTAAAGCCAGGGCAAACATTTCGGCGGACAACTGTCCGGAGACCGTCAAATTTGCCTCGGATCCAAAAAAATCCTGGCCATAGTCTGATATACCGTCTTTTTTTAGAAAATTTTCCAGAGCCAGGGTTGTTACTCGGAACAACTCGCCTGCGCCTTCACAATCGGAACCGGTTATGATCGGAGAATGAATATATTTGAAACCTCTGTCCCTGAAAAATTTATGGATGGCATATGAAAGCTCAGATCTTATCCTAAATACGGCGCCGTATTTGTTGGTCCTGGGTCTTAAATGGGCAATGGTTCTTAAAAACTCGTCCGTATGGCGTTTTTTCTGCAGCGGATAGGATTCAGGAGCAAGACTGACAATCTCAACCCGATTCGCCAGAATCTCCCATTTTTGTCCGGCCCCCATGGATTCCACCAAATTACCGCTGATAATTACCGCAGACCCTGTTGAGAGCTTGGAGATGTCCGGGTAATTGCTTAATGAGCTGTCGGCAAGGATCTGAATGTTCTTGAGGCATGATCCGTCGTTGACTTCGATAAAAGAAAAACCTTTTGAATCTCGACGGGTTCGAACCCACCCTTTTATAAGAACATTGGTTGCCGGGATTTCCAATTGTAACAGCTGAACTATTTTGGTATGTTTCATTTATAATCTCTCTTTCAGACGTGGTATTTAATCTCTGAAAAACAACTATTATCCAGTACGTTGTTTCGCTTTACACAAAATATCTTTGTCTAAAAACAAGGCCAACTTTTGATATTAGATAACGAGTTCTGTATTTATAATTTTACGGTGATATTATAGAGTTGATCTCCTCGCTGCAAAACGATTACAAAAGAATTTTTTTGGCGGTATTTTATGATGGCCTGCTCAAAGTCTTTAATGTTTTTAATGGTTATGTCGTCTATTTGTCGTATAACATCTCCGGGTCTTGCGCCGATATGGGCCAGAAAAGATTGTCGATTAACATCTGAAATCAGCACGCCTTGTTTTGCCAACGCTTTATAGATGTAACGGTTTTTTGTTGAAAGATTTTCAACAGAAATCCCCAGAAGGTTGTAAGCAAGATCCAGAGCCAATTCTTTGGGGAATGCCGATGTTTTTACTGAAACCGTTTTGGTTTTGCCGTCCCGCCAGACCGCTATATCAATTTTTTCTCCGGCTGAAAGGGCGGTCATTGCTTTATGGAAATCTTTTTCAGAAGTAATGTCGCTGGTATTAATTGAAAGAATAATATCACCTTCACGGATACCGGCTTTACGGGCAGGTCCGACCGTTTCCACTTTTTTGACCAGGACGCCATTGATGGCCGATGCTTTTAAATACCGTGCAAGGTTTTTGTCAATATCCTGTATGGTGATACCGATCCATGCCGGTATAACTTCTCCGTATCTTATAAGATCGGAGACGATTCTTTTGGCGGTATTAATGGGTATGGCAAAGCCTATGCCCTGAGCTTTGGCATATATGGCGGTATTTATACCGACAAGTTCTCCGTTTATATTCAGCAGCGGCCCTCCGCTGTTGCCCGGGTTAATTGAAGCATCGGTCTGTATAAAATTATGGTAGACCATGTCATCGGTCCTAACGCTCCTGTTTGTAGCGCTGATAACACCGGTGGTTACGGTGTTCGAAAAGCCGAAAGGGTTGCCGATGGCGATTACGGTTTCGCCGATCATCAGATTGCTGGAATCGCCCATTGTAATGTCAGGCAGAGCTTTTGGGGAAGAAATGCGCAGTACCGCCAGATCAGAGTCGGAATCGGCCCCAACAATTTGTGCCGTGAATTCTCGTCCGTCTTTAAGCGCAACCGTAATGGTTTTGCTCTTTAAGATAACGTGTTTATTGGTTAGGATAAACCCCCGTTTTCCGTCGATAATGACGCCGGATCCCAAGCTGGTTCGTTTGTATCGGCGTTCAAATCCGGGGTCAAAAAAGTCATTAAAAAAATTTTCGAAAGAAGGATCCATGCCGAATCCGGGAAAAGAATTTACCCGCTTGCGAACCTCGAACTCTGAACTTATGTTAACAACAACAGGACTGACTTTTTTAACGGCGATTACAACAGCGCTCTCCCGTAGGTTTTCAGCCCCAACGCTGTCCGGGAGCTTAACAAGAAGTATAATAAAAAAAATAAGAAAGACAACCACTGAAACCAACCGTTTATTTTTGTTTTGTGTTTTTATCTTTGACATTTTAGACACCGATATAATGACATAAAAATTTAATTATACCCGAGGCTCGTTTGAAACTGATTTGTTTCAACGAACCGACCGATTACAAACGTGCACCATCAAAATTATATATCATGAGCATAAAAATCATTCAAGACATCTTGCCGCTGGTAGAGCAACCCAGTCGGTACTTAGGCTCGGAAATAAACACGATTAAAAAAAACCATAGCAAGGTCAATCTATGTGTTGCGCTTGCTTTTCCGGACCTCTATGAAATCGGCACATCGCATTTTGGTCTTCAGATCCTTTATCATATCCTTAACCGACACCGTGATATTGCTGCTGAACGGGTTTTTGCTCCCGGGGCCGATATGGAGGCTCACCTCAGAACATCCGGCATTCCGATTGTGTCCCTGGAGTCTCATAACCCCCTAAACCGGTTTGATATTATCGGGTTCAGTTTGCTTTATGAGCTTAACTATACCAATGTACTTACCATGCTTGAGCTGGCACACATCCCATTTTTTACAAGACAAAGAGACGATTCACATCCTTTTATTATTGCAGGCGGTCCCTGTACGTGTAATCCGGAACCGGTTGCAGATTTTTTTGATGCTATTGTGGTGGGAGACGGGGAAAACGTGGTCATGGAGATGTCCAACACCTGGCTTACATGGAAAGCGAGCGGCAAAAGTGATAGGAAAACTCTTTTAAGAATCTGGTCCCATATTGAAGGTGTCTATATCCCTTCGTTTTATAAAGCAAAATATGATGAAAAGGGTTTTCAATCACTTGTGCCCGAATTTTCAGACCACAAGACGGTTAACAGGGCGATTGTAGATGATCTTGACCTTGCGGCGTTTCCGGATGCGCCCATCATTCCATACGGCAAACCGGTGCATGATCGTCTTCGGATTGAAATATCACGGGGATGCACCAGGGGCTGCCGATTCTGCCAGGCCGGAATGATATATCGCCCGGTTCGCGAACGATCCTTAGAGACACTGCTGTCTCTTTCCGAAGCCTGTATTGCTTCGACCGGGTATGAGGATATATCTCTTTTATCCTTAAGCACAGGGGATTATGAATGTATATTGCCGCTCATGGAATGTCTTATGAACCGTTATACGTCCCGCCGTATTGCGGTTTCGTTACCGTCACTGCGTGTCGGCACATTAACAACGGAACTTATGCAGCTTGTCAAAAAGGTCCGGAAGACAGGTTTTACCATAGCACCGGAAGCCGGCAGCCAGCGGCTCCGGGATGTTATTAATAAAAATATAACACAAGAAGAGATTGAAAATACAGTCAAAAATGCATTCGGCCTTGGCTGGCAGGTGATAAAACTCTATTTTATGATCGGTCTTCCCACGGAAACCCATGATGATTTGCAGGCCATTATTGATCTTGTAAAAAAACTGCGCAAGATCAAAGGGCCGAATGGGCGAAGGGGCAAGCTCAATATAAGTGTGGCAACATTTATTCCAAAACCCCACACTCCTTTTCAGTGGTCTTCTCAAATTTCTTTGGCCGATTCCAAGCAGAAGATACGATGGTTACAAAAGAACCTTAAAATGTCCGGGGTTCAATTCAAATGGCAAAACCCTGAGGTCAGCATACTTGAAGGGCTTTGGGCTCGTGGTGACAGGCGCCTTGGCCGATTACTGGTGAATGCATACAGAAAAGGGTGTAAATTTGACGGCTGGAGCGACAAGTTTAAGTTTCGATCATGGCTAGATGCGTTATGCGATGAGGGTGTGGATATGGATTTCTATACAACGCGGGTCAGGGATACGGCAGAATCTTTGCCATGGGATTACATTGATACAAAGGTTACAAAAGATTTTTTAAAGGGTGAATTAAAAAAAGCCGAACACGGCGAACATACTGTTGACTGCCGCAGGGGCGACTGTAACAAATGCGGTGTTTGTGACTTTAAAACTACCGAGCCGAAGGTATTCAGCGATTGTGAACAAAAGGCCTCAAAAAATCTTTTTACAGATGATATTAAAGAAACCTTTTATAAAAAACTGAAGATATCCTTTTCAAAAAGGGGGCAGGCAAAGTATTTTGGGCATCTTGAGCTGGTAAGAATTTTCTTGCGCGCCATCAGTCGCGCAGGAATACCGATTAAATTTTCAGAAGGGTTTCATCCAAAGCCGAAAATTTCATTTGAAGATCCGCTCCCCGTGGGTTTGGAAAGCTTGAACGAAAATTTTTATTTATCATTGCGAGGGGATGTTAAACCGCAGAGTATTATCGGTCGATTAAATAAACATCTTCCAAAAGGCCTTAAGGTTTTGAACAGTCGGTTTGCCCTGAGAAAGCCAGTCTCTGAGGCGGTGTCGTCAGCAACCTATTTTGTGACAAAAAAAGATGGTTTTTTTAATGAGAAAGACTTAACATGTTTTAAAAACAAAAAAGAGTTGATTGTTGCTCGAACCGGACCAAAAGGGAAAACAAAAAAGATAGATTTAAAAGAGATGGTTTTGAAAATAGAATTGGCAGATCCGAATAGACTGAAGATGACTCTTAAAAGAGAACCGGGAAGAACGGTGCGACCTTTTGAGGTTATGGAAAAAATATTCTGTATGCCCGTTGAAGAAATAAAACAGGCTGCTATTGTCAAACTGTAATATTTTAGCCGTTTGAAGAAAATACCTATCGGCCTCGTTGTTTCATGAAGCCAAATCGATACGTCAACATAAGCCACGGGCTATATGTCTTTTTATTGGCGCTGATCGCCAAGAAATTTTTACTTGGTTATCAAAGCTTGTCCGGGGCCTAAAAACGCTTGATATGAAACCATAGGAAATAAAAAAAGATGTATAAAAAGATAATCATAAATGTAGCAGAACATGAAACAAGGGCGGCTCTTCTTGAGGATGGGAACATAGCGGAACTTTTTATCGAGCGAGGAGATGTTTCAGATATTGCCGGCAATATTTACAAGGGCAAGGTGCAACGCGTTCTACCGGGTATGCAAGCCGCCTTTGTGGACATTGGGTTTAAGCAGGCGGCTTTTATATATGTACGTGATATACAAGGCGGAAGATATGGTGATATTGAAAACCTGCTGATAGAAAGGACTGAGGATGAAAATAATTCCATTAATATCAATGGCACCAGCCCTTCTCCGTCCTTTATTAACCACGAATATCATATAGAGGACTTGATTATAGAAGGTCAGGATATAATGGTTCAGGCCGCCAAAGCCCCTTTGGGTTCTAAGGGGGCTCGCGTAACAACACATATATCTCTTCCCGGCCGTTTTATCGTACTTATGCCAACCTCTGATCATATAGGCATATCACGTCGAATAGAGGATGAAACGGAACGGAATCGGTTAAAGGAAATCGTTGAATCTTCATGTAATGACAAATTCGGCTATATCGTAAGAACTGCTGCGGAAGACATCAAGAAAGAGAAAATTGCATATGAAATGGGTTTTTTAAAAAATTTGTGGGAAAATATACAAAAAAAGTACCAGACATCTCCGGCGCCGTCTCTTTTACATAAAGAGGTTACCATTAGCCTTCGTGCCGTGCGGGATTTGCTGGTGCACGAAGCTGAAAAACTTATCATCGATTCCCGTTCCGGTTATGAGTCTGTTCTTTCGTTTCTCGACTCATTCGTTCCCAGTCTAAAAGATTCGGTGGAGTTTTATGAGGGTCTGGAACCGATTTTTGATGCCTATAATTTAGAGGGTGACATTTCACGTGCTTTGAAAAAGAAGGTGTGGCTAAAATCCGGCGGTTACATCGTAATAGAACATACGGAGGCGCTTATTGCAATTGATGTAAATACCGGACGCTTTGTCGGCAAGTATAACCTTGAAGAAACAATTTTAAAGACCAATCTGGAAGCCGTAAAGGAGATCGCCTATCAAATCCGCCTCCGGGATATTGGCGGTATTATAATTGTCGATTTTATCGATATGGAAAAAAAGTCCAATCAGGAGAAAGTGTTTAATGCGCTAAAGGAGGCTCTTATGAAGGATAGGAGTAAAACCCATGTCCTTCCCATATCAGAGATGGGCCTGATACAAATGACGAGAAAGCGGATCAGGAAGCCTCTTACCCGGATTCTATGTGAGCCGTGCTTTTATTGCGACGGGGAAGGGTATCTCATATCAAGGCAGACAATATGTTATAATATATACAGGGAGATACTCCGTGAATCCCGCGACATGATGGGCGTCAAGGTGAGCTTGAGGGTAAATCCGGAAATTGCCGAACTGCTTCATGGCGAAGAAAACCAGCTTATTGTTTCTCTTGAACGAATTATTGGAAAACAGATTGTAATATATCCCAATTCAC
>JBARSG010000126.1:0-1595 GCA_049644625.1 Desulfobacterales bacterium
CTACGTTTTAACAACCATGACAATTTCACTGTTACAGGAGTGATAAAAAACGTTCCCCGAAACTCTCACCTCTTGTTTGACATGCTCTGCTCGTTTCAAACGCTGTATTCAAAAAACCCCAAGGGACAGGCATTTTTAGATGATTTTACTTCGAATACCTTTCGGACCTACATCCTTCTCAAAAAAGGAATCGATCCCAGTACATTGGAGGGTAAATTTCCTGATTTTATTAAAAAGTATGGGGGAAGAAAACTTAAAATATTCGGGATTTCGATGGAGTACTTTCTTAAGCCTTTGACCGACATCCACCTCCATACACCATTGAGCGGAGGAAAAACAGAAATCGGTAAAATCCTTTACATCTATATTTTTGCATTTATCGCTGGAATTATTTTGATCATTGCATGTATTAACTTTACAAATCTTGCCACCGCCCGCTCTGCCAAAAGAGCTCAGGAAGTCGGAATGAGGAAGGTGTTGGGTGCCCAAAAAAGTGAACTGGTCCGACAATTTCTCTTTGAGTCTTTTTTCTACAGCTTTATCTCGCTTCCTCTCGCTCTTGGATTAGCTGAATTTACTCTCCCAACCATGAGTTCGATTGCAGGCTATGAATTAACCATTGATTTTTCAAAAATATTGTGGCTTTTCCCGGCGCTTTTAGGCATAGCCGTATTTGTTGGATTGATTGCCGGCAGTTATCCGGCATTTTTCCTGGCCGCATTTCAGCCGGCACGGGTTTTAAAAGGCAGCACAAAGACGGGTGCGGGAAATTCTTTTTTCCGGGGTGTTCTGGTTGTGATGCAGTTTTCCATTTCTGTGTCACTCATCATAGGGACAATCATAATCACCCGGCAGCTTGATTATATGAAAAATAAAAATCCGGGATTTGAAAAAGAACAGGTTATTGTCCTGCCTTTCAGGGATGAAGAACTCAGAAAATCGCTGGCAACCATAAAAAATGAGCTGCAAGTTCATTCTGACATTGTGAATGTGGCCGTTTCATCGGACATTCCCGGTCAGTATCCTCAGTATAACCAGAAACTGCCTGAAGGATTTTCAAGGGATCAATCTCAACTGATGTATGACTTGGTAGTAGACGAAGATTTTATTCCGACCTTAGGATTGGAAATTATTGCAGGCAGGAATTTTTCAACGGAATTCGGCGCCGACCAAAAGGCCTCTGTCATTATTAATGAAACCGCTGCAAAAGAATTTGGATGGGAAAATCCGCTTGGTAAAAAAATTGGAGATTACAGAGGAATAAAAACCGTAATTGGTGTTGTCCGGGATTATCATCAGATACCGATCACCCAAGAAATAAAACCCCTCTATATCAGATTTGATCCTGATGATGTGTATAATCCTTACCGGATGCTCAGCATAAGAATCGCTCCGGGCAGCGTCAGTCGTGCGATGAAATATATTGAAAAGACCTGGAATAAAATATATCCAATTCATCCATTTGACTACTTTTTCCTTGATGAATCCTTTAATGACCAGTTCAAAGAAACGGAACGCATAAGAGAACTCATATCGTATTTTGCTGGACTGGCAATATTTATCGCCTGCCTTGGTTTGTTTGGTTTGGCTTCTTT
>JBARSG010000127.1:0-6443 GCA_049644625.1 Desulfobacterales bacterium
AGCGTGGCAAATGCTGTTGTAGAAGAATTTGTCCACTGGAACATGGAGAAAAAACTCGAGGCCTCTCAACTTGCTCGTGAGTTTCTTATGAAGCAGATCGACAGGGCCAAAATCAGTCTGGAAAAAGCGGAAGAGGATTTAAACCGATTTGCCAAACAGGCGGGTATTGTTTCCCTGGATGCCAAGCTAAACAGCGTATATCGCCAGCTCGAGGAATTGAATTCAGCTCTGGCCATGGCTGAAGCCGACTTGATCGGCAAGGAATCTGTTTACAAACAGGCCGCGCTGGACGGACCTTCCGGTTTGCCACAGGTCATGGAAAACCAGGTAATTTCAGGCTTAAAAGCAGAATATGCCCGGCTGCGATCCGAATACGAGGACTTAACCGTTACCTTCCACGATGATTACCCGACCGTAAAAGCTTTAAAGATGAAGATGGGCAGTATTGACGACCGAATCCGTATCGAGGAACAAAAAGTATTTCTGGCAATTGAAAACCAATACAGGGCCGGTCTGCAAAAAGTGAAAACCATGCGAGCCCGTGTAGAGCAACAGAAAAAAATGGCCATTGACCTGAATGAACGGGCAACCCAGTACAAAATTATGGACCGGGAAGTGGAGACCAATAAAGGGATCTACCAGAGCCTGCTGGAGCGAACCAAAGAGATTGAGTCCATGGTCGGGGTGTCGTCGAGCAATATCAATATTATAGACCAGGCCATGCTGCCGATCAATCCGTTTAAACCTAATGTTAAATTGAATCTGCTCCTGGCCATTGTGATCGGTGTGATGGGCGGCTTAGGTCTCGCCTTTTTCCTGGAATATTTTACCGACACCATAACCAATCCTGACGAGATTTCCGACCGGTTTTATATTCCTATTTTAGGGGTGGCGCCTCTGTCCAAAACCAACGAGTTTCCGGTTGAAAATATTTTTGTGAACGATCCCCAGGCGCCCCTGTCCGAAGCCATGCGGAGCATCAAAATGTCGATACAGCTATCCGGGACCGCTTCCCAGGCCGGAAGCTTTGTTATGACAAGCACCAAGCCGTCGGAAGGCAAAACCACTATGGCGGCCAACCTTGCCCTGGCTTTTGCCGAAGCCGGAGAACGGGTGATTCTGGTTGATGCGGACATGCGTAAACCCAAACTCCACAAGTTTTTCCAGGACCCGGATGATACCTCCAGTCCCGGCCTTTCGAAATTCCTGGCAGGGGTCAGCAGCAAGGGTTTGATCTGCCAAAACGGTATATCCAACCTGTGTTTTATACCGGCAGGACCGGTTCCGCCAAACCCGGTTGAGTTGCTGGCCTCGGACCGTTTTGCAATGCTGACGCAAACCCTGACCCAACGTTTTGATCGCGTGATTGTGGACGGACCTCCCTATCTGGGTTTTGCCGATGCCCTGGTTATTTCGCGGCTTATGGGGGGCGTGGTTTTGGTAAGCAGCATGGGTGAAACCACCCGTGATGCCTTGCTTCATTTTAAAAAGAGCGTGCTCAACTCCCAGGGAAAGATTTTAGGATGTATTATCAACAAGGTTAATCTCAGCAAGCGATTCGGATATCAATCCTACTATAAATACTATAGTTATTACAGCTATGGCAATACCAAGGATAACAGAAAGAAAAGAAAGGAACTTCCGGAATAACCGAAAATCAAAGGAAACCCATGTATCTTTCTTATTACAATTTGGAGTCCAAGCCTTTTCAGATGAGCACGGATCCGGATTTTCTCTGGCTTGGTGAAAAGCACAAAGAAGCTCTTGCCATGTTGAGACATGCCGTTCTTGAGAACAAGGGAATTCTTGCCCTGATCGGCGACGTGGGAACGGGCAAGACCACGCTCATTAACGCCCTTATCCAAAGCCTCGGGGATGATACACTGGCCGCTACCATTTTTGATCCGAGTTTGGAAATATTAGAGTTTTTCAATATTGTGTCCCTTGCATTTAACATGGGGAGAACCTTTAACGGCAAAGGCGAGTTTCTCATTTACTTCAAGCGATTTCTAAAAGAAGTCCGTGCACAGAATAAAAAAGTATTGATAATCATTGATGAAGCCCATCGGATTAACAATGAACTGCTTGAAGAAATCCGGCTTTTATTGAACCTTGAAGATGAGCATGTTAGAGTTTTGAATATTTTTTTTGTGGGGCAGAATGAATTCATCGATATTTTGAAGGAATATAAAAACAGAACGCTAACACAGCGAATTGCAATCAGATATCACATTGAGCCTTTGACGCTAAGTGAGACGGAAGCGTATATCCGGCATCGACTTAAAATCGCCGGTGCCAGAGCAGATATTTTCAATTCGGGCGCGATTCAAGAAATTTTTTCTTTATCCAACGGCTATCCCCGCATGATAAATATTATCTGCGATCATGCCCTGTTGAGTGGCTATGTCAGGAAGATTATGATCATAAACGCAGATATTATCAGAGAGTGCAGGGAAGAACTGAAGATAACGAACTCGAATAGGGGTCAGGATACCGATGATTCCGGTGATGGGAGCGAATCAAAACTTAAAGTTTCATCTATACAGAAGGGTGCCGATAATTCCGGTGATGGGAGCGAATCAAAACGTAAAATTTTCGTTATCCAGAAGGATGCCGATGATCCTGATGTTGAGAGTGAGCCAAAACCTAAAGTTCCCGTTATAGAGAGGGAGGAAAGACCCCGGCATAGAAAAATTCGTAACAGGTCTGTGGCAAAAGGTATAGTGTGTATTGGCTTGCTTGCCGTGATTGGCCTTCTTGCCGGGTATGTTTTTTATAGCCCTGTAAAGACAAGGACAACGCCCCCTTCAAGCCAGGCTTTAATGCAAGGCAAGACGACTGTCCCCGGACAAACGAAAGAGAAAAATGACTTGCGAACAACCCTTCCCCCAGTACCGGAGAACAAGGTGTACTCTGTTACTGACAGGGCGGGAATCGGGAAAAAACAAGAAATTTTAGCTTCTGTGCCGTCCGTGCGGGTTGCCGACCCAGCGGACATACCAGCGACTTCAGGCGGCCATAAAGAGCCGGAAGCGCTTGATGCCGCTCCTGAGATTGAATTCGAGAAACTCAAAACCACACCGCCAAAAACCAAACCGGTTACGGTGGAGAAAAAGACACTTGACAAAGATCGGGCCAAACTTGATGTCTTAGAGAAAAAAGATCTTTCTCCGCAAAAAGACCGCGCAATTGTCCCTAAAGTAAACAAGATTGCTTCTGCGCCTTCTAAGAAGCAGTCAGTTCGGGTAATGGCTAAATCTTCTGACAGGGCTCAAAAACCATCGGTAGCGGCGGTTTCAGAAAATGATAAACCGCCTGTTAAGACGCCGGCAATCAGTGAGAGCCCAACTGCCAGAGTTGCGGTAGTGGCAAAGGCGCCTGAAGAAAAAAAGATTGTTTCCTATACTGAACAGAAAGTGGTTCCGGAATTCCGGAAGGGGATAAAATCACAAGCAAGCACCAGGTATAATTTTGCCCCTGAGGATTTGCAGTCCCATCTAAACATTTTTTTAAGCAAGTATTGCCGGACCTATGAGAAAGAACAGCTTGATCAGTTTGCCACCTTTTTTACGCCGGATGCCATGGAAAAGGGCAAATCGTTTACGTCTCGGTTGGACCAATATCGCCGAACTTTTGAAAGAGTTGATTCCATGAATTACCGGATTGAAGTCAAAAGGTATGCCATTCAGAAAGGAACCGGGGCCATCAGAATCGAGGGGATCTTTCACGCCCGGGCCAGATTAGTTGAAAGCAAAAAATGGCGGGAAAACAGCGGTCCCATAGCCATGGAGCTAGTGGCGCACGGAGACTCTTTTCAGGTCAGGCGGTTGGATTATTAACCCGCAATTCCTAACCCAAATAAAATCCAAAGCCATCAATATCTCCTTTCAGGATCATGGTACCCGAACCCTAATCCGGGAATTCCGATATTTATCCCTGTCCCGTGAACTATCTTGCCCCAGGTGCTGGATTTAACGACGATGATATCCCGGTCTTGTATTTCCATTTCTTGATTCTCCGGATTATTTTCGAGTTCAAGGGCTTTGCGTCCCGTGTCCTTAAAATAGCGGATCAATACAAAGGAATCCTTGAGAGCGTAAGGGGCAATTCCACCGGCGGCCGTCAAAGCTTCCCTGAGAACCATTTTATTTCGAATCGGGTAGGATCCGGGGCGGCGAATCGCGCCGTCAACAAAAAAATTGCCGGCCTCGGGAACAAATATAACATCCCCGCCATTAATTTCAACATTCAGTTCCGTGCGGCCTTCCTTGATGAGCCGGTCCAGGTCAACCACGAAAACGTTGGGTTTGCCGGGAATAGTTGCACGACGCCGGACCTGGACGGTTCTTCCGGCCTCATCGGAAAGACCGCCGGCCAGGGCCATGACATCCAGCAGGCGCTGTTTCGAAATGTAGTCATAGGTTCCGGGATTTTTAAATTGACCCACCAATGTCACCCGCTGGCTGAAATGCTCTTGAACAAATACACCGACATGGGGATTTTTAATGTATTTTGACCGAAAAAGATTCTCGATTTTTATCTCGGCTTCCCGGGCGGTCAACCCTTTGACCTGGATTTGGCCAAGAAGCGGAAGCGTGATATACCCCCGTGAACTGACGCGGACTGTTGTATTCAGATTGTCGGCCTCAAACACGGCGATTTGAAGCAGGTCCCCGGCGCCTAATACATAGTCGCTGGGATCCACGTTCATCTGGGCGGCGGAAAACAGCTGTTCGTTGAGGCGGGTGATGTCATCATTTTTAACGGGTGCGGCCACATACCGCTCAACAATATCACGATTTCGTTCCTGTTTTTTGGTGCAGCCCGGTAAAAAAGGCGCCAGGAGTGTCACCGTGATCGCTGCGATCAGGGAAAAGCGAATATGTGTTGTTCTTAGTTGCAATTATTTATTCCTGATAAAATCAAAGCGGCGGTTCACCAAAGAAGTGAGCCACCGCAATACGATTTTATATTGAAATATCTTATTTGACTATCAGCCAGCTGGACTGGCAGGGGGGGGGCTACTGCTACTGCCACCGCCACCACCGCCTCCTCCGGCAAAAGCACCAATAGTAGCGACAGTTGCAAGTCCGATAAGAACTTTCGTGGTGGTTGACATTCCTTTAGCTTTATCCGCCGGTTTATCTTTTTTATCTTTTGGCTCCTCTTTTTTCTCTTCTTTATCTTCAAACAGACCCGCCTGAGCCAATCTGAGTTCTTGACCAGCGTTGATCCTCTTGGTTTCACCGTCACCCACCGATAATAAGAGTGATCCGCCTTCAAGAACTCCGACTTTGGTGATAGCATCCGTAACCGATACATAGCCTTGGAGCAAACCGGATTTTGCAGATGCATTCAGTAAAATTTGATGTGTGGTCACCACACCATCCGGGGTCTGGAATACCAGAATATGCGGCATGGAGGAAAGCGCAAAATATACCGTTCCGGTTTTAACGGACAATTTGCGGGAGTCGGGATCTGTTTTAACGGAAAACAGGCTTTTGTCTATTGCCACCAGATAAAGGTCGCTCATTTTGACACCGCACTCGCCTTGTACGGATAAGAAGGCGCCTTCGGGAAAAGGCGCTTCAGAACTGAACTCTCCAACCTTTTGATCCCCCTGAAATAAGGTAACCTTGCCTTTAGGGATTATCCTGCCCACAGACAATCCTGAAGCAAAACTAGTTGATGCAAACGCCATGAGTGAAAGCATAGCAACAATTTTGAATTTGGTTTGATTATTTGTTAACCATTGCATACACTTGTCTCCTTTTTTATGTGGGGAGGGTAAAAGAGATAAAAAATCTTTGTATTCATAACTTATTATTAAAAAATATAACTTGTTAGCTTTTTGAAAATATCTCCGCTCCATGGAAACTGCTTCGTATCAATGAACTAAACTATCACAAAGAATATAATTATTAATTTACAATGTCAATATGAAATTAAAAGGCAAGCCCGGCCAAGCCGGAAAAGCGCCTAACCATTTATAATTGCAGATAAACTCCATGAAAAACAGCAGACAATCTCATATAAAAAGAAACCTTTGGCTCAGAGCACAAATCATCCAGGCCGTGCGCACATTTTTCATTGATAATGACTATCTTGAAGTCGAGACACCCTGCAGGATTCCTGCTCCCGCTCCTGAGGCCCATATTGATGCTGAAGTTTCGGGTGACTGGTTTTTTCACACGTCCCCGGAGCTTTGCATGAAGCGGCTTATTGCGGCCGGATATCCGCGCATTTTTCAAATTTGCCGGTGCTTCCGTCAAAAAGAGAGGGGCTCAAAGCACCTGCCTGAAATGACTCTGCTGGAATGGTATACCGCCGGCCATAATTATTTTAATATGATGGAGCAGTGTGAAGAATTAATAAGATTTGCGGCCGGCCGAGCCGGTTTTGAAAATTTTCTGGTTTACCAGGGCAACCGTATCGATCTTAAC
>JBARSG010000128.1:0-1814 GCA_049644625.1 Desulfobacterales bacterium
CACTTCATCGTTTTGTGAGGCAGACTTTATAATGATGGATAGTATAAAAAAAAGACGCATTGAGATTGTAATATGTCTCTTACTTTCCGCAGCATCCCTTGTGGTATATCTGCAGTTAATAAATTGCGATTTTGTTAATTATGATGATGAGTTGTATCTTACTAAAAATCCACATATCCAGGCGGGGGTAACACTTAAAAGTGTTATCTGGGCTTTTACTACCGGTTATGCATCAAACTGGCATCCATTGACATGGCTGTCTCATATGCTCGATTTTGAACTATATGGTTTGAATCCTATGGGGCATCATTGGACCAATTTACAGCTTCATATAGCAAATACTCTGCTATTGTTTTTCGTCTTACAACTGATGACCGGAGCGATATTACGCAGTGCCTTTGTTTCTGCGATTTTTGCTATACATCCGTTACATGTGGAATCAGTTGCATGGATTGCTGAGCGCAAGGATGTTTTATGTGCCTTCTTCTGGATTTTAAGCATGTATGCATATGTTGGGTATGTCCGGAATCCAGAAAAAAAACGCTACTATATATTGTTAATTATTTTATTTGCCTTGGGTCTGATGGCAAAGCCAATGATTGTGACGTTGCCATTTGTGCTATTATTGCTCGATTTTTGGCCCCTATCTCGCTTTCAATCAATTATTCATGAGCGGAAGATTAATGTCTTCCAGACCTTTAAAACTTTGGTTTGGGAAAAAACTCCCCTGTTTGTTCTCACTGCAATTTCATGCGTTATAACTTTTTTTGTTCAACGACACGGAGGGGCCGTAGCATCTATAGAAGCCCTTCCATTAAAGGCACGAGCAGCCAACGCACTATTGTCCTACACAAGTTATATCGGAAAAATGATCTGGCCTTTACATTTGGCGGTGTTATATCCCCTCCGAGAATGGAATATAGGGCAGGTCCTGATATCTGGGTTATTGCTTTTGCTTATATCGACCCTGGCGGTTCGAACATGGCACAGGCATCCTTATTTTTCTGCAGGCTGGCTCTGGTATCTCGGTACTCTTATCCCTGTCATAGGACTGGTTCAAGTTGGTGCTCAACGCATGGCTGATCGATACACATATATCCCTTTGATAGGCCTTTTTATTATTATTGCTTGGGCAACGCCTGATATTTCATCTAAATGGCGAGGCCGAAGAATTGTTCTGACCACGATTTCCGGTGTAATGATTATTTTATTTATGATATGTTCGTGGTTCCAGATACATCATTGGAAAAATGGCGTAACACTTTTTACACATGCTGTTAAATCAACGCATAACAATAGTATCGCTTATTGTGAGTTGGGCCATGCCCTTAATCAGCATGGAAAGCGTGATGAAGCTATTATTCATTTCTTAAGATCATTGAAGATAAATCCATACTATGCTGAAGCTCACTATGAACTCGGCGTTACACTGGAAGAGCAGGGTAATTCGACTGCGGCTGTCAGACATTATCTGGAGGCTTTGCGGATAAATCCAAACTATGTGAAGGCGCACAATAGCTTGGGTATTATCCTGGCCAATCAGGGGACTTTTAAAGATTCGGTTTATCATTATAAAAAAGCCTTGCACATCAATCCAGAGTACCCGGGAGCGTATTACAACCTGGGGAAAATCTTTTCCGTTCAGGGGAAAATTGAAGATGCAATCCTTTATTATCAAAAAGCGTTGCATTACAGTTCGAATATGACACAGGCCCTCTATAATCTTTCATGGATATTGGGAACTTGTGAAGATGGGAACTATCGAAATGGCGGAGAGGCGGTTAAACTTGCCGAAAAACTCTGTAAGATCACTC
>JBARSG010000129.1:0-1613 GCA_049644625.1 Desulfobacterales bacterium
GAGGATTAAAATTTGAGCCTGACGCAGGAATTGGGCAAAAGGGGGCGTTTTGCAAAGGTCTCTCCATGTAAGTTACAGGGCGGAGCTATATACACTGAACCGTTAGAAACGTTTCGTTCGTTCAGATGGTTATGATGGTTGCCTTGTGATATTTATTTTGCCCCGAAAAACCTGGTTCTTTGGGCCAGGATTCTTTAATAATAAGTTTAGACCTTTAAAAAAATTCAATTTGCCTACAAACAAACAGCTTCAAGTCTTCTCAACCAACAAAACTAACCTAACAAACTTAACCAACTAAATTTATCCAGTGAAATTCATGTCAATGAGAAGCACAGCGTATTTCACCGGGACCATTCTCAAAAAAATTTTGAGAATCATTACATCATGATGTATATCTTATGTTATCACTGATTAAGACCTTTGAAAAAAGTCTCTTTTTGCTCCTAACGATCCTAATTTACCCCGCTGTGCCCTGCCTGCCCGGTAGCTCCGGCAGATGGTACTAGGGTAAATCCCCTTGGGGCTATTTATCCGGGGTGAAATTATGCTACGCATACCCCAACAGGGGATTTCACCGGGGTAGGTCCGGCAGATGGTACTGGGGTGGCCAATATAGTTTTTGCTTTCTAACTTACTTAACGTTCCTAACGTTCTTAACGCTCTAAACGAACTAAATTTATCCTGTGAAATTTTTACCCCGTGGAATCCCTGTCCAATGAAATGTATTTGTTTCTATTATTTCATCGGGATGGAATACATTCCACTGGGGCTTGCTAAGCAGACCCCGAAGGGGATTTCGCCGGGACCATCTAAACGCTCCTAATTTATCCCATGAAATTCACTTCAGTGACAGCGCAGCGTATTTCATTGGGACGATCCTAACGAACTAAACGAACCCATGATTCGCACCCAAATTCAGGTTCATCCCGAACAAATCAGGTGGCTAAAAAAACATGCGCTGGAAAAGGGCATCTCCATGTCACAGGCGATTCGCGACAGCGTAGATTTTTATCGATTGCATGTTGAGCGGACTCGGAAGCTGCATTCCAAAAAGAAAAATGCCCTGAGAGCCGTCGGTAGCTTTAGTACAGAAGCAAAGAGCAAGGAGTAAAGAGCATAGAGCTAAAAGCTCAGAGCATAGAGCGGAGTGTATTGAACCAAGACCCTAAGGCAAATTTCAGACGACGATTTTTTACCTGATGGTGAAATTTAGGTTTCAAGATTTAAGAATATGGCAGTTATCAATTCAAATTGCGGATGAGCTTTTTGACATTGCTGATAGTCTTGAAGAAAAAAGATTGTATCGATTTGCCGAACAATTAAGAGGCTCTGGTATGTCTATGCCTAATAATACTTGGCCTGTGAAATAGTTGAGATGTATTACGTATATGTGCTTTTGTCAAAACAAGACAACGGTTTTTATATTGGATGCACAAAAGATTTGAAAATGAGATTGAAAGATCATAATGCTGGCCATGTGCAATCTACCAAAAACAGACTACCAATGGAGTTGATTTACTATGAGGGTTGCCTAAATCAGAAAGATGCATTTAAAAGAGAGAAGTATTTAAAGACTACATATGGCAGGCGTTACTTGAAAAACAGGTTGAAAG
>JBARSG010000130.1:0-20464 GCA_049644625.1 Desulfobacterales bacterium
CGATGGCCATGGTTTCCCCCACGGATTTCATGGCTGTCGTGAGATAGTCCGGGGTTTCGGGAAATTTTTCAAATGTCCAGCGCGGTATTTTTACGACACAGTAATCCAGGGTCGGCTCGAAAGATGCGAAGGTTTCCCCGGTAATGTCGTTGGGGATTTCATCAAGTGTATATCCCACCGCAAGCTTGGCTGCGATTTTGGCAATGGGGAAGCCCGTGGCTTTGGAAGCAAGGGCCGAGCTGCGGGATACCCTGGGATTCATCTCAATTACGATCAATTCTCCGTTTTTGGGGTTCACGGCGAACTGGACGTTTGAACCGCCGGTATCAACGCCTATCTCCCGCATGATTGCGATTGATGCATCCCGCATGGCCTGATATTCCTTATCTGACAGGGTCTGAGCCGGTGCAACCGTAATGCTGTCGCCGGTGTGTATGCCCATGGGATCCATGTTTTCGATGGAACATATAATGACAACATTATCATTTTTGTCCCGCATGACCTCCAGTTCATATTCCTTCCAGCCCAGAACCGATTCTTCAAGCATTACCTGCCCGATAAGGCTTGCATCGAGTCCTGCTTTTGCCACTTTTTCCAGGTCTTCGGGGTTGTAGGCTGCACCACCGCCGGTACCGCCCAGAGTGAAACTGGGACGAACAATTATCGGAAATCCTATTTCACGACTGACGGTTCTGACCTCTTCCATGTTGGTTGCAAAACCGCTTTTGGGCAGCCGAAGTCCTATATTTTCCATGGCATTGCGGAAGAGTTCCCTGTTTTCAGCCTTTTGGATCGATTGGATTGACGCGCCGATCATTTCTACACCGAATTTATCGAGCACGCCCATGCCGGCAACTTCTACGGCGGTATTAAGCCCTGTCTGACCTCCCAGCGTCGGAAGCAGAGCACAGGGACGTTCTTTTTCGATGATTTTTGCAACCGCCAGAGGAACAACCGGTTCGATATAGGTTCGATGGGCCGTTTCAGGGTCGGTCATGATGGTCGCAGGATTACTGTTGACAAGGACGACTTCGTAGCCCTCTTCTTTTAAAGCCTTGCAGGCCTGAGTTCCTGAGTAGTCAAACTCGCATGCCTGGCTGATAATAATCGGACCGGCGCCGATGATGAGAATTTTGTGTATGTCGGTGCGTTTAGGCATTGCTTTTTTGCATCATATTCTTAAATTCGTCAAAGAGATATTTTGCATCATGAGGGCCGGGTGAGGCTTCCGGATGATACTGGGCGGTAAGGATCGGCAATTCTTTGTGTCTGAACCCTTCCAGTGTATTGTCATTCAAATTGATGTGGGTTATCTCGATATTTTTTCCCTGTAGGCTACGGGCGTCCACCGCAAAACCGTGATTTTGAGATGTGATTTCTATTTTCCCGGTTAACAGATTCTTTACCGGCTGATTGGCGCCCCGGTGGCCGAATTTCAATTTAAAGGTTTTTCCTCCAAGGGCAAGCCCTAAGAGTTGATGCCCCAGGCAGATACCGAACATGGGAACATACCCCAGCAGCGACCGAATGGTTTCTATGGCATAGGTTACCGGCTCCGGATCACCGGGTCCGTTTGAAAGAAGGATTCCGTCGGGCTCCATGGCTTTAACCGTATGGGCTTGTGTCCAAGCAGGTACGACTACAACTTCAACCCCTCGGGATTCCAGACATCTTAACATATTATATTTTATTCCGAAATCAAAGGCCACCACAGAAAATTTTTCACCTTTGAATTTCCAAATTTTTTTATTTAAACCGACGGGCGCCGGTTCACAAAAGAACGGCTTTCCGTCAGTCCAATAATAAGGGGTTTTGGTAGTAACCGATTTTGTCAGATCCTGTCCCTTGATGATGGGGATCTCCCGTGCACGTTTAACACAAGATGAGGGGTCAAGATCCTCTGTGGAAATGAATGCCCGCATGGCTCCTGCCTTGCGAATATGTCTTGTCAGAGCGCGGGTGTCGAACTCTTCTATACCGAGCACCCCTTGTTCTTTGAGATAATCGGCCAGGGAGGAAGCAGATCTGTAATTGCTGGGAAAACTTTGATATTCCTTTACCAGAAAGGCTGCCACCTGGATTCGGTCAGACTCGACATCTTCTGGATTGACGCCGTAGTTTCCTATCAAAGGATAGGTCATGGTCACCATCTGGCCGCTGTAAGACGGATCGGTAAGAACCTCCTGGTATCCGGTCATGCTGGTATTGAACACCACTTCACCCCCGGTTTCACCAGGGCCGGTAAAACTTTTACAGGTAAAGGTCCGTCCGTCTTCTAAGGCTAAAAGTGCTTTCATGCGAATATGTTCAGGCAGATATGTCGAATATGCAACCGTTGAGCAAACAAAGTTACAAATTTTAATTTACTATATAGTTTTCAAACTTCCTGCCAGTCTTCGTCCCATTCTTCGGCTCCGGAAGATTCTTTTGCCAGAACATCGAGGGTAACCGCCTGGACCTTGCGAAAGACTTCTGTATAATTCTTTTTTTCGCCGTTGACAGTCAAGAGGTCGTCTTCTATGGAGATGCCGAAGAGCTTTTGGTTTTCCTCTAAATAAGGGAGAATCAGCTCCCAGTCGGCGGGACTTAAGTCGATAAATTCGCCGCCGTTCAATTGGTCAACAACTACCTTGTGGTGTGGGTCCCTTAAATAGATAGCGCCCCCGGAAGCCAATGAAAAGAGATTGGAGCCGGGGTAGGGCGTGCTCTGCTCGATAATGTTGGCCTCGTCGTCGAACTCGATGCCGTTGAGTACAACAAACCCGCCGCCTTTGAGCGGATCGCCGGCCATAAATGACTCCGCCAGATAATCGAGACAGGTGCCGTTGATTACAACCCTGGGACGTCCTACTGCATTAATCAAAGGACGGCCGGCAGCATTGCCCAGCACAAATACGGTTCCACCTTTGGCGCCGTACATAAACGTCTGACCCACATCGCCGTATATAACCAGTTTTCCGCGTTTCATAATCTGGCCCAGTTGATCCTGAGCATTTCCGTGGACATATATTTCCAGTCCGTCGATGCCGGAAGCAAGGTAGTCGCCGAAACTGTCATAAACATCTATTCTGACACCGTCGGAGTCGCTTGTCAGTCCGCAGCCACAGAATCGCTGTCCCCTGTACCCATAGCAGATGAACGTTTTCCATCCCAGTTTATAGGCGGCACAGATAAGACGCGCGTCACAGTCATCGCCTTCAGGCGGGAATTCCCGTGCATTAATCACCAGAATTTTTTCATTGTCTTTAGGGGAACGCAGAGTATTTCGTTTCTCCCAGTCGATGTAACAATACCTGCCGTCGGTATTTTCACTCAGATTGGGCGAATCCTGAAAAATTGACGTCAGGCTATGTCTTATGATTTGCAGTATTGAACTCCGTTTCTTATCTCCGGTTGGAAAACGATGGTCCATAAGGTGCGTCAGGATCTCGATGGCTTTTGATTTGACGGTGTCATTTCCGGCTGCCTGTTTTTTAATCTCTTCGCAAAAGTATCTGATCGAGGGATAATCCCAGGCCACCATCTGCTGGCAACAATAATCCTTAAAATCAGATAGATCGTCAAGGGACAGACCTTGTGTTAATGCCTGATCGATTTCGGCAGCATTTGCCGGTGTTATAAGTTCGGGGGTTATTTTATACTGTTTTTGATTTTGCGGTGTCTTAACGACGTCTCCGAATTTATTTGTACACACGAGTTTTTTGGAGCCGTCTCCGTCGCCGGCGTCTTTGACAGTGAAAATAAAAGCGCCGCCGTCGGTTGCACTGCCTCCTCGGGCATTCCAGTATTTGTCCGCTATGGGGCAAAAACGGTTGTCCTCTGTTGCAAGGTTCTGCAGCGTGGCATCAATGGCCTGCTTTTCCGAGCATACCAGGCCGATCTGAACTTCTCCTTCCTGCAAAGCAAATACCTGCGGACGCAACATGGAGGTGTCGGTAATGCCGAGAAGCTGAAAATAATTTTCATAAGGGTTGTTGCGTGCAATGATAAAAAACCAGGGGCCGTCCGGCGAAGAATGAATATGGGCCGCTTGTAAGTACCGATAAATATGCTGTTTTTCCGGTGGCAGTAAATCGAAATCATATTCTGAGGTGGGCGCCATGGCCTCAATGATATATTCTAATGGATATTCAAAGGTTCGGTTGAGCAGGTCGAGCAGCAGGACCGAAACCTCGGTATCTGTTAAAAATTGCGGAAAGATGTTATTCTGCTTCAAATATTCGCTGACCGCATGATAGTTGGCAAAGTCACCATTGTGAACCAGGGCTTCATCCAATCCTATAAAGGGGTGAGCGCCGCCGGGATGCCAGACCCTTCCTTTTGTGGGGTAGCGCTGGTGTGCAATCCATCCGTGGGCTTTGAAATCCTCCATACAGTAATACTGGGTGGCCTGTTCGGCATAGCCGACGATTTTCAGAATCATAATATTACGGCCGTGGGAAAGAACAAAGGCCTGTTTTTCGCCCAGGGAAGCGTAAAACTTCTGGTTTAAACGGAAAGAGTTTTGATAGATAAATTCATCTTCAGCCTTGCCGGGTTTCAAATCCTGAAGCTTATTCTCCTCAATAAAACGATCCAGCACATGTTTTTTGACCCTGACAAAATAACGCCACACATCCGGAGGCTTGACTTCTAATCCTTGTATGTCTCGGTAATCGTCAAGGGTGGGAATGCGCTCGGCTTTATGAACTTCCAGAAATGGGGCAATAGCCGATTCTTCCACGTCCGGTCGGGATTTTGGATCAAGCAGGGCGACCTGAAGCAGATAATGGGTGTCCAGAACTTCCTGGGTTACCCCCAGGTCTTGAGCGGACAGGCCGACCGCGGCGATACCGCCGCCCTTACCGTTGCCGCGATTATGCATCTGAACCGAGGGTTCATAAATATGACGGCCACGCACCGGAATAGACGAAATAAAGCCGGTAACACCGCATCCGCCCTCTTCCGCGGATTTTTTAAGGGGTATATTGCCATGAGGCAGACGACCCCGAGATTTCAGTATGTTTTCTATATTGGAATCAAAACTGTAATGCATTATTTATACCTTTATCAGTCAATTAAAGCAAATTTTGGAAGACTAAAAAAAGTGCCTAAAGTATAAGCTCTGCCTGAGGAGCCGGTTGATATTTTGATCTTTCTTCTTCATCCAAATAATCGAGGTGTACCAGCAGGTCGGATCGGCCTACCAGTTCTCTGATGTTCTTTAAACCATATTGCCTCAAAATTTCACACCACTGCTTACGCCAGGCCATATACATATTGACGATTCGTTGAGTGGCCCAATCCTCGGTAATCATATACCCCAGTTCGTGGTCGGTAGTGGCAATGCCTCGGGCACAGCCCCGCCCGCTTTCACAATGCCCACAGCGGACACATTCGAGGGCAACCAGTTCTGCGGTTCCGATGACGACTCCGTCAGCCCCTAAGGCGATGGCCTTGGCCACATCCATTGCATTGCGAATGCCGCCGCTGGCAATCAAACAGACTTTTTCTCTGACGCCTTCATCCTCCAAAAATTTATGTACCTTGGGAATGGCATACTCGATGGGCATGGCAATGTTTTTTTTGGCAATATCCGGAGCGGCGCCGGTTCCGCCGTAGCTGCCGTCCAGATGGACAACATGTGCCCCTGCATAATAACTGCCTACTGCCACCATGTCCACATCCGTGGGCGTGGAGACTTTAACGGAAACCAGCACCTTTGGATTAATTTCTTTGACCCAGTCCACATGTTTTTTATGATCCTCCACCGAGTAGACGCTATGGAACGGAAACGGCGAAAACAGGGCATTCCCCACTACAGTTTCCCTCATGGCCGCGACCTCCGGAGTCACCTTATCTCCCAGAAGATGACCTCCCAGGCCGGGCTTTGCACCCTGAGCGTACTTGAACTCCACAATGGGTGCATACAATATGGTTTCTTCTCTTACTCCAAATAGACCGGTTGCGATCTGGGTAATGACATGTTCGGCGTAGGGGAGTAGCTCTTGAGGATAACCTCCTTCTCCGGTGCAGGTAAGCGTGTTGAGCAGCGTAGCGGCATGCGCCCTCCCGACCATGACCGGCAATGCGGTGGAGCCGTATGACATGCCGCCGCCATAACACGGAATGGAGATTATCTTTTCAGGCCGACCATCAAACCGTTTGTTCAGATTAATAGAGGTATCCATATCCTCATCGTTTAAGTCTATGTAATCGCCTGGTTCCGGTGTTTTAAAGCGGATTTTATCAAAACCGCCGCCAGAGTTGCCCAGACTGTATTCAAGGTCTACCACAGGCAAATTTCCAGTTTCCGCCATTCCCCAGTGGCCGATAAGCATCTCCGAGGTCCAGCGGTAATCTCCCAGAGTATCCAGAATCGGATTGCGCCGAAGTGTCAGAGCCTGTTCCGGGCAACGATCTATGCAGAAAAAATCATTTTCTTTGCATTTAAAACCGATACATTTGTAATCCAGAGGGCGTAATGGTTTAGAATAGTTGTCATATCGAGGATGCACGCCATAAGGACAAAGCTCTGCACACAGCCCGCATGAGATACATCGGGCATTTCTCCGGATGGTGTACTTGCCGATGGGATTGCGAAACCGATCCGGTGTTTGGACAATTTTGGGGAATTTAAAATTATTTTTTTTATTACTCTTTTTATTACTCATAGGTTATTTGATTCCTGCTATTTTTCTTTTACCGAATATTGGACCGAAACTTTCCATTTCCAGATCCTCAAACCACATGGAGCGTCCGACTTCGCCCCTTAGCCTTCTGGCTTCCCGGATTCCCATAGCGCCCATCACTTCGATTAACTGGTTGTGCCAGGCGCTAATGAGATTGACGATTCTCTGGCTGCCCCATTCCGGATCGATTTGATGGTCTATTTTTGCCGGACAGGGCAGACCGTTTCGACATTGGTAGCATAGCCGGCATTCCAGAGCGACTAACAGGGGGATATCAACGATAACACCGTCGGCGCCGCAAATTATCGATTTGGCCATATGCTCGGCCATGGCGATCCCTCCGGAAAATACCAGATTAATTTTTTGTCTGACGAAATTATCCACCAGCTTTAGGTGAATCTCCCGAATCATTTCCTTTAAAAATATAGGATGTTCAGTATTAAGTTCTTTGCCGTGTTCATCGGCATAAAAATGAAGGGTGTCCACATCGGCATAGGAAAGTTCCAGAGCACGGGAAGCAGCCTTTGCATCCATCGGAATGCCGATGATAATAAAACTATCCGGTTTTATTGCACGAATTTCAGTAATCGTTTTTTCGATATCAGGGGCGTCCGCCAGTTCCACCACCCGGCTTTTGAGGATAAGCTCTTTGTAATCCTTATAATTTTCAGAGTTTAAACAAGGAATAAGGCTATTCGCATACGGATGCAAAGCTTCTGTATAGTCCTGGGGCCGGATTAACATTAAGGTTCCCAGAATCTGTGCCGCCCTGGCTGCTGATAAAAGAATTTGTTCATTTAAAATAAGAGTTGCAGGTAAATGAAACATTAACGGGATCGGAAGCTCCAAAATGGGAGGCACATCCGAAGCCAAAGACATATCGGCATTAAACTTCAGGGGCGTGGCTCTACGGGAGATTTCGAAACAGGTATTGATATACTCGCGGCCGTGGATACCGTCTCTTGTGGGACGAACAATTTCAGACATATCGGTCCACATGGAATCGAAACCGGCGGCAACAAAAGGACCGCGGTAGCCGGCTCCGGAAACCGGAATTTTACCGGTGTGGGCTTGATACCAGAGCCTGTTGATAATATCAGGTTTCCAGTAATCGTCTCCCAGTGTACGGTATTCCGGATTGATCACCCGGGAAAAAATGCCTTTTGTACATTCTTGAACACAACGAAAACAGCTCTGGCAGGTATACAGGTATTCCGGTTCGCTCATTGTGCTAAAATGCTTATAATTGTCCCGGAAAATTCCATAGATACATTTTTTCTTGACGCACTCTTTGCAGCTGCCGGCACAGTCTTCCCGGAACTCAACCGTGGCGTATTTGCCGATGGGGTTGTACCTTGGCTCTGCTGTTTTTATCGGAATATGATACTTCTTGGGCATAAAAACTCCGTTTTCAATTGTCGATTGAATATTGACTATTAAAAAAACTCTAAAGTTCTCAATCATCAATCATCGTGTTCTTGGTAATAGGCCGGCCGCCTCGACGATTTGGCCGACGATTTCCTCCCACTCAATCGCCATAATATGAACACCTTGAACCCCTTCAATGTCACGCAGTTCGGCAATGGTTTCCAGGCATATTTTGATCCCTTCTTCAACAGCCTTCTCCTTGGGAACGCCCGCCATTCGTTTGATCAGAGGCTCGGGAACGTCCATGCCGGCCACCTTGTTATTCATAAATTTTGCCATTCCCGCAGATTTCAAGGGGGTTACTCCGCCAAGAATATGAACCTTTTCGGTGAGGCCCTCATCTCGGGCCATTTTCATCCACTCCTTGAACCGATCCATATTATAGATGCACTGGGTCTGAATGAAATCAGCACCGGCATCAATTTTTTTTGCCAGACGGATTACTCGATATTCAAAAGGATCGGCAAACGGATTGGCGGCTGCTCCGATAAACATTCGGGGCGGGCCGTTCAGTTCGAATCCGCTCATGTCTTTTCCTTGTTCCCGCATGGTCTGTACGGTCCGGATAAGATTCATGGAATCGATATCAAAAACGTTTAAGGCATCGGGCTGGCTGCCGAAGCTCTGATGATCTCCCGAAAGACAAAGAATGTTTTTGATGCCCAAAGAGTAGGCGCCCATAATATCTGATTGCAGTGCAATCCGGTTCCGATCCCGGGTGACCATTTGCATAACAGGTTCCAGACCCATTTGTAACAGATGAGAGCAAGCCGCTATGCTCGACATTCTCACGATAGCGGTTTGATTGTCGGTTACGTTTACCGCATCTACGTACCCTTTTAATAATTCGCCTTTTTTACGGACAACCTCGGGAGTTGCTCCCCGTGGAGGACCGCATTCGGCGGTAACGGCAAACTCTCCTTTTGATAAAATTTCCTGCAATCTGCTTGAAGCTTCCATATTCATATAATATGATCCTCTCTCACCAGTTTTCTTGGACCTCCTGAAAGGCTGGTTTGCCAATTTTTCGGGGGAATATACCTCCTTAAATTATCCATCTGCCCCAATGCCTTAAGTCGATCAATAATCAGTTGCCAGGCGCAATCGGTTTCAGGATTGACTTCGCATTTGCCATTCTGTGATCCGCCGCAGGGACCGTTCAAGAGCTTTTTGGCGCAGCGAGTGAAAGGGCAAACACCCCCGAATATGGCAAGGTTGCAATCGCCGCAGCCGGAACACTCCTCGGTAAAGATGCCCTGTTTTTCAAGAACACCGATGAAGGTCGTGTTTACGCCCGGAAGCACCGGGGTTTTGCCGAACCGTCTGGCAAGAGCCTGAACGCCGGCACCGCAGGCCAGGGAAAGGACCCCTTCGTTACGAGAGATGGCCGGTGCGCTTTCCCGGATAAATTCGTCTTCACACTGGCGTTCTATAGTAAGTTCTTCGATCTCGATTTTCTTGCCGTCTTTTTTACAGGCCAGCCTCAGAGCGGATGCAAGTACGGCAACTTCGTCCTCTCCTCCGGCAAAACAGGTTTTCACGCAGGTGCCACACCCCATAATAAGGATTTTTTTATAGGGTGCTATGATTTCCTTGATTTTCGATAATGGTTTTTGCTCTGCAACGATCATAGATTAACTCCATTCATACGGCCGGGTTAGGACCTAACTCAGCCATATTTTTCAGTATATCATCTATTATTTGACTTGCTGTGGCGGTGTCTCCGGCAGCAATATTGCTTAAAGACAACCGCTGGCCGTCTATGCCGATTTCATCCAGCAAATTTTGGACCCACACAACCCGTTTTTTTGCTCTTATGTTGCCCTCAACATAACGGCACTGCCCTTCGGGACAGACCAGCACGACCACCCCATCTGCTCCGGCTTCAAATGCCCGAAGCAGAAAAACATCCTTAACCATACTGGAACAGGGAAGCCTTATAAATTTAATCTCATAATCGTTCCCGCCGACAAACGGCAAAGGAGTATTTTCAGTAAAGGCATTAATGCAGTGAAACACTGTTATTTTAGGTATAAATTTTTTATCCATAGCTGGCGTCAACATTCTTAAACGTTCTGTAGTATAATGATCCGAAAAAAAACGCCTGAATCTAGTTGTACCAGATAAAGACGTTTTTGTCTTATGATTGATTACTTTATACAACTTTGTATAAAGTTTTTTACAAAAAAAATATATTCTATTATTTATTTGTCAAGAGATAATTAAAAGGATTTTATTATCCGCATTGTTACAACTTAAATGCAATATAAATGCCAAGAGTATCAATAATCATAACTATCTAAAATATCAGCATAATATGCCTATCTAAAGGGGCGCCCCCATATAGTAAGTTACACTTTTGTCATAAATTGACCGAAGAAATAACAAAAATGTGCTAAACTAAACCTGATTTTTTGTCTTTGGCATAGAAGTTCTCCGTAAGATTATCGTATCAGATCGAGTAAAAAATCGCTCAATTTAGGTATTAATTACCGGGAATTCTTGTGGTCCTTGCGGGTGACAAAAGAGCCGGCGCCCAACTTCCGGAGTTAATCCTTGGAAATTGAAACCACTCGTCTCATCCGCTTTATTTTACTTCGATGCCGTTTTGCCGACAGCATGCGTTCTTTTACCGCTCTGTTCGGTTTGGTCTTAATGCGAATGTTCGGTTTTTCAGATGCTTTTCGGATTAATTTTTTCAGGCGATCAATCGCGTCCTGTCGGTTACGTTCCTGTTTTCGAAACCGGCCGGCCTGGATAATGAGAATTCCGTGTTCTGTGATTTTCCTGCCTGCAAGACGAACCAAACGGGAGCGAACATCATCGGAAAGAGAAGGAGAGTTTTTCACATCAAAGCGAAGCTGAACCGCTGTGGCAACTTTATTCACATTCTGTCCACCGGGGCCTGATGATCGTATAAAGTCCAGTTTGATCTCATTTTCACGAATTGCAATTGTGGGTGTAATGGTGATCATAATTTAATTTTACATCATATCAGCTTTTTTTCAAGAACAACCATATGGCTCATTATTCCGGAATAGACACTCGGGCTTGTTTTGGATAGCCCTTGGGCAGAGGGACAAACCGCCTGACGGATCTTCTTAAAGAAAAAAGATTGAGATATTAAGCGGTTTTTATTATCGTATATGGAATATGGTATTGTCGACCTTTTCGGTCTCTCTTTGGGCAGTACAGATTTTAGACATTACGATACATATATTGATATTTAAAAATATGAGAGACATATCAATACAAATAAAACCGGTAATTAACCTTCCACAAGAGGTGATAGAAGATTCTCAAAGCAAATGGGATGCATTCTGCAGTGCTGCAAAGGACGCCAATATTTCTTTGTGGGATGATTCCGATTTTATAGAAGTTATAAAACGGGTCTTTGCTTTTAGCAACTTTATTGCCAGAAGCTGCACCCATAACCCGGCCATGCTGGCCGACCTTGTTCAAAGCGGCGATCTTCATGGACAATCCCCGCCCGATCATTACAATCATAAGCTTAAAAAGTCGTTGTCGAGGCTGTGTGAATCAGAACAAGAGGACAAACTATACTCTATTCTTCGCAAGTTTCGATTGCGTGAAATGATTCGGATTGCCTTGCGTGACCTTGCAGGCCGGGCCGACCTTTCCGAAACCATGGCAGATCTTTCTGCCCTGGCCGATGCCTGTATCAATCAGGCGCTTTCGCTGCTATATGAATGGGCGTGTCAGAAATATGGCATTCCTACAGGATATGACGGTTCACCGCAGCACCTTGTTGTTTTGGGGATGGGGAAACTCGGTGGCGGGGAGTTAAATTTTTCCTCTGACGTGGACCTTATTTTTGCTTATCCTGAAGCGGGCCAAACCCGTGGCGTATCGGAACCGATCAGTAATGAAGAATTTTTTGTGCACCTTTGTCGGAGTTTGATAAAAACGATCGGTTCCCGCACTTCAGAAGGCATTGTGTTCCGGGTGGACATGAATCTTAGACCCTATGGCCAAAGCGGTCCTTTGGTTATGAGTTTTGATGTCATGGAGGCATATTACCAGGAACAGGGGAGGGAATGGGAACGATACGCATGGATTAAGGCACGGGTTGTCGCAGGTGATAAACAGGCCGGTGAACGGCTTATCGAATCTCTTAACTCATTTGTATATCGCAGGTACCTGGATTTTGGCGCCTTTGAATCTTTAAGAAATATGAAGCAGAAGATCTCTCTTGAAGTAAAACGCAAATCCATGTCACACAACATCAAGCTCGGTCTTGGAGGAATCCGTGAGATTGAGTTCTTCGGCCAGATATTTCAGCTCATACGGGGAGGCGTTGCCCCTGTGCTTCAAGAACAGAGCACTCGAAAGGTATTGAAGGTCCTTGCCCGTGAAAACTATATTCCTCAGCAAGCATGTGATGAACTTACCCGCGCATATGAATTTTTGCGTAACACGGAGCATCGCCTTCAGGAATTTTTAGATCAGCAGACCCATGAGATCCCCGCAGATTCGGTTGCAAGAAGGCGTCTGGCCGCATCCATGGGATTTTCCGATGCGGAATCGTTTGCCCGTCGTCTTGAAGAGCACAGGAGAATTGTACACTATCATTTCAACCAATTGCTGGGAACCGGAGGTTCAGAGCGCATAGATGATCAGGGCGAAAAAATTGAAAGCGGATTGGAAGCGGTATGGCAGGATATAATAGAAGATGAACAGGGCCGGAAGGTGCTTGCTGACGCCGGATTTGAAAATCCGGATCATGTGATGCGCCTTTTAGCTTATCTTCGGAATGATCCGGAAACACGGTTGCTCAGCAGCGACGGTCGGGATCGCCTGGACAAACTCATGCCGGTTATGCTGAAAGTCATCGGCCGGTCTGAACAACCCCTTGTTGTTCTGAGTCGAATTGTAGACCTGATCAAGGCTATCGAACGACGGACCAACTACCTGGCCCTTCTGTTGGAAAATCGAATCGCTATTGTCCATCTGGTTAAGCTGGCCGTTGCCAGCCCATGGGTGGTCTCATTTCTAGCTCTCCATCCGGTGCTCCTGGATGAACTTTTAGACCCTCGCACCCTTTATCTTCCTCCGGAAAAATCGGATCTTAAAGAAGAGATACGCAAGAAGTTCGATTTGATATCCGCTAAGGACCTTGAATATAAGATTCAAGAATTATGTATTTTTAAACAAGCGAACATATTACGTGTGGCCGCAGCAGATGTCACAAGAGCTATTCCGCTGATGAGGACCAGTGATCATCTCTCCGAAATTGCAGAGACGGTTTTAAATGAAGTTGTTGACCTGTCATGGGACCATCTCGCTGAAAGACACGGGATTCCCAAATGTCAGTTGGACGATGAAAGAATTGGGAAGGGATTTGCTGTCATTGCCTATGGGAAGCTTGGCGGATTTGAGCTCGGGTATGACTCCGACCTTGACCTGGTTTTTCTTCATGCAGGAATCCAAGGGCAGACCCGTGGCGGCAAGTACCCTATAGATAATGCCCAGTTTTTTGCCCGACTGGGACAGAGAGTCGTCCATATCTTAACCGCACATACGCCTTCCGGCGTCCTGTACCAGCCGGATATGCGGTTGCGGCCCAGCGGCAGTTCCGGCATTCTGGTAAGCCACATCCAGGGGTTTGAAGAATATCAGATGAACAAAGCCTGGACATGGGAGCATCAGGCCATTATCAAGGCAAGACCCATAAGCGGTGATAGTCAGATGGCAAAACGCTTTGATCAGATACGCAATCAGGTGATTGCCCGGCCCAGAATCATGACCCGGCTTCGAGAAGAGGTTGTGGATATGCGCAAGCGGATGCGCAGAGAACTCTCAAGCCATGAACCGGAACTTTTCGATCTCAAACAGGATACGGGCGGAATTGTTGATATTGAATTTCTGGTTCAGTATCTGGTGCTTTTAAAATCCAGTGAATATAACGAGCTGACCCGGTGGACCGACACGGTTCGTCTTCTCGAAACCTTGAACCAAACCGGTATCATTGAAGCTCATATCGCCCGCCTTCTCAAAGAAGCCTACCTGACCTATCGGGCGGCGGTTCACCAACTCAGCCTCCAGGAAAAACCTGCCAAGGTCCCTGAAAATAAATTTCGCAGCTTACGGAAAAAAGTCCATGAAATCTGGAATGAGTTTATGCACGTAGAATGAATTTACTTACGTTATTCACATTCCTGTAAATCACTTTTACGGAACAACACTTATCGGGACACCTTCATATGGCGTTCTTCTCTTGGATTTAAGCTCCCGGGGGTCCCGCATGGTCTTTAAAATTTCAATGCTGCTTTTTAATCCCCTGTTAAGCCGGCACATGTCAATGGCCATCCCGGCAACCTGAGCCACAGCCTGAATAAAATTCACATCCTCCAAAGTAAATTCCCAGGGTTCGGCCGTGTAAACCCGCAGAGCACCAATGGCATTACCCAGGCTTGTGATCGGAACAGACAGTATTGAGGCGATCCCCTCTTTTTTCGCCGCTTCGGGGTACTGAAGCCTCGGGTCGTCATTAACATCATAAATGGCCACAGGCCCATCTTCCAGGGACGAAGCAATGGAGCGCAAAGCGCTCACAGGACCTTTATCCAGATATTCATCACTCAGGCCGAATGCAGCGGCCAACTTCAGTTCATTGGTTTTTCTATTAACCATAAACATTGCACAACCCTTGACATCCAAAGCTCTTTTGACACTCTCCACCGTCACCAGAATAATTTCTTCCGGATCCCTGGTCGAAGATATGGCATCGGTAACCTTAAGCAGTGTTTCATAATTCAATATTTGTTTTTTCATGGTTCCCTCCTTTCATCTGGAATATTTATCATTGAATTTATAGAAAATTATTTTATTGTTCTGATTTCTTGACGAAACTTTGGGGATCTTTTTCATTGGCATTGAATCAATAGACACTTTTATGAGGTTTTACTTGAACATCTTTTCAGGCATTTTCATTTTGTGTTAAATCCGGAGACATTAATCTGGATTTATTATCACCAACAGACAAGGCCAACTCCAGACAACAATTTAATTCAGTTCTAAACTGTGAAGGCCCGGGAGAATCAGTGTTATACTTTTAGACTCCCAACAGAACGGACAGCGTTCTGTCAGGAACAAGGTATGCAAATTTTGAGGGGTTTCTCCATAGGGTAACCTTTTGAGAAAAAACTCGAGAATTTTGGCAAACCCTTTTTTGAAGAACTTAGATTAAAGTACATTTTCTATTTTTTTTATTCCCTTTTGTCAATGAGGGGATGGGTTCATTTTTATAGGGAAATATCCTTACAATATAGGGATTTGTCCCAGACTATTGTTTTAGCTGACTTCCGTTAATGCCGAGTATTAAATGTATGGCTAAAAATGTTCGACCTCGTGCCTTGCCAATACATATCACCTACGAATATCATTAAAGGTTTCTAACCAAAACCGAAAGCATCATTAACGCGGCATAGATTTAAGGTTCAAGGCAGTTATGTTGTGTGTTTAATTATGTTGTTAGTTTAATTCCCCTATAATTCCATTTCCTTCCGAAGGGTTTTAAAACTCCTTTTAATTCTTTTTATTCCATATAATTTTCTCACCCCGCATTTTCATCCTGGTCGGCCCGCCAACATTCATATTTCAGTTTAACGAAAAGGATCTTCCCGGCGAATATATTTCATCGCATCAGAGGCACTATTCGGAGAAGGTTTTTTGAAAAAACCTATTGAATCCTTTACAGATATTTTGCAAATTATCCCAAAAAGACAAAATGAAAAGCCCGAAGGTGCCTCTTCGGGCTTTAAAGAAGAGCTACCGCGGACAGCCGGAAGCTCCACCATGATACGTCTTTTTTAATACATCCTCCGGCTGTTTGCAAGGACGGAGGCATGTTCCCTCTATTATTACGTCAAATTCGTTGCAGTTGGTGCGATTTTGTTTTCTATGTTTGCCGGTGTTGCTGGAGAGGCCAGGCTTACATAGTAATTGCAACGTTTATCGTCAAATATCGGATAAGCAAAGTGGCACGGCATTGTGTCAATATCCAAATCTTCTTCCGGCTTAGGCATTAAATTTTCACAGGGAGAAGAACGGCCATAAAACACTTCGTGGCAGTATTTGCCAACAATATCAGAATGTTTCATTCCTTCGGGAGGACAGCTGGCGGCCTGGATTTTAAATTCCGGGGAAACAACAATGAGACTTTTTCCAAACGCATCAATTGCCTTGACTAAGATTTTTTCTTCAAAATCTGTACGCATGCCGCCCCCTGATTTAACGCCATCAATTAAAAAAATAGTCAACCATAACCTTGATGTGAAGTCAACCGCCTATTTTTATATTAACTGATGCAAATCTCATAATTTTCGGTAAGTTGCACAATCACGACAATATTTAACCGGATTAGCTGCCAACCAATTTTATAGCCGTTAGATTTATGGAAGTTTCCAGCCAGGTTGATTTCCCCTTTTTACCCGGCAGAGAATGCTTTTTCCTATGTATGTTCGTTGTATATCAAGTGTGATTGTGGATTTCGGGAAAAGGAATTTGTTTGACATCAAACCTACTTCCGTGATAAATTGACCAAAATAAGACTCGGGTACCGTACAAATACTATGCACACCGATAAAAAATCTCGACTTCCTCTAGGCTGCCGTATCTTGCTAGGCTGAAAATCCTGACTGCTCTTGTTCCCATGCGGATGATATCCGTCGAGACAATTAAAACCTGTAGGAGGGCTTCACCATGTCGAAAAGTTTCGTTACGCCAGGAACTATAGATACGGACACAGCTTTATATGATGAACAATTTCTCACCAGGGTTTTTGACAGTGTAACCGACCCCTTTACCGTTTACGACCGTGATCTTCATATTATCAAAGCAAATCAAGCTTTTATGAATATCTTTCAGATCCCTCCCCAACAGTTTGTCGGCAGCTTTTGCTACGAGATTTTTTATCACCGCACCGAGGTTTGCGAGAACTGCCACGTGGAAGAGGTTTTTCACACCGGTGAGCCACAAATGGTGGAAAAACTCATTTCACTACCAGATGGACGGAAGTGCATTTGGGAGATTCACTCTTACCCCGTAAAAGATCATAATGGTATAACCATTCAAGTCATCGAACATGGGAGAGATATTACCGAGCGTAAAAACCTCGAACAACAACTGCAAACATCTAAAAACTTCAACGAAAAAATTATCAACAGTATCACAGACGGCCTAGTCGTAATTGACCCCAAGACCTATACAATAGCTCAGGCGAACGAAGCCTTTCACGCTCGCGTGGGCCTTGAGCCTCCAAATGCGGTTGGGAAATGGTGTCACGAAATTATGCGAGACAGCCTTAAGCCTTGTGAGACAACCGGGGCGCAATGCCCCCTTGGAGAAACGATTCGCACGGGGCGTTCGGCCATGTCGGATAAAACTTATCCGAACGCTAAGGGAGAAAATCGTATGTTGTCGATTTTTACCTATCCCGTTCTCGACAATCAGGGGCAGGTTGACTTGATCATCCGATTCGAGCGTGATGTTACCGAAAGACGCAGAATGGAGGACGCCCTGGCTGTCCGTTCCAAGGAATTGCAAAAGAGTCAGCATCAAATAGAAACACTCTTCGAATTTTCCCGGCAAGTGGGCGCTAAAAGATCCCTGGCAGAGGTGGTTCATTTCGTCCATGAAGTAACACAGAAAATCTTCCCTAACACAGAATTTCTCCTTTTGCTGATGGACGATGACAGCCAGCAATTCCTTGACTTGAGAGAATGCAACTCCAGCGTGGTTGAGCCCCTGTTACGAGCCATGCGAAAACTCGAGCAGTCGGGATTGGTTAAAGATTTTGTCCGATATCTGCAAATAAACATGGAACCCCGGATAGTCGGTTCTCAACAAACCGAGTACATTCCCAACTTTCTAAAAGTCATCTCGGAAAGTTATCAGAGTTGGTTTGGTTTGCCAGTCTCCACACCTGACCGCTGCATCGGTTACTTCCTACTGGGCCTCCCTGTCTTCTATGACTTCCCTCGAAAGGACCTAAACTTTCTTCAAACTCTCCTTAGCCAGATAGCCGGAAGTATCCTTCATTTGCTTGTCATCCATAAGACGGAGAACAACCTGCTCCAACAAGAAATAGTCGAGCGAACCCTCCATGCAGAAATTATCGGTCAAAGCCAAGAGATGCAGAAAATTTATGAACTAATCGATCTAGTCTCGGAATCCGACGCAACTGTTTTGATAGCTGGTGAAAACGGCACCGGCAAAGAATTGGTCGCAAGGGCCATCCACAAGCAGAGTCATCGAAGTGAGGGGCCATTCGTAGTAGCCAATTGCTCAGCCTATTCACCGACTCTGCTGGAAAGCGAACTGTTTGGCCATGAACAAGGTGCCTTTACCGGTGCTATTAAAAGAAAGAAAGGACGAGTCGAACGGGCTATAGGTGGCACCTTGTTTCTAGACGAGATAGGCAATATTGCTCTAGCGACCCAGATCTTGCTGCTCAGATTTCTCCAGGATCACTGTTTTGAACGGGTAGGCGGAGAGGAAACCCTTGAGGCGGATGTACGTGTGCTGGCAGCAACAAACCGGGATCTTTATCTGGAAATGGAAGCGGACCGATTCAGGGATGATCTCTACTACCGCTTAAACGTCATTAACATTTCCCTACCGCGCCTGCGCGAACGAAAGGAAGATATTCCCCCGCTCTGCAAGCATTTTCTCAAAAAGTATAACCTGAAAGAAGGAAAAGAAATCCGGTCGATCTCATCCAGTGCCATGCAAATTCTGATGGACTACGAATGGCCCGGCAACATCCGTCAGTTGGAGAATTCCATAAGTCATGCAGTCATCCTTGCCCAGGGCCAAGTCATCGAGGAAAAGCATCTGCCATACTTTCTCAAGCAAGCGAAGATAGATTTCCCCGCCACCTCTCTGGCCGAAAATGAGCGGCGGTTAATTGCCAGAGTACTCAAGCAATCTAATTGGAACAAACATGAGGCAGCCCGGCGCCTTAATGTTAGCCGCAGCACGCTCTACAGCAAAATCCGCCGCTATGGTCTGAAAAAAAATGCCTCTTCTGTCTGAGATATGAACAGAAGGGGGTTTTTTTCCGACAGATGGAAAAACCCCGTTGAGAGTATGTGTTTAACTATTTTTTCCGAAACTTCGGGTCTGATTTCATACAACAACCACGACCTTTCTTACAATTAAGACTGGCCTACACCTTAGTTGCCCCATTATTTTTTACCAACTAACCATCTGATTTTTAATTGGAAAAAGCCGCGGAACCTTAAGTCTCCGTGGCTTATTAGTTTTTTGGCAAGGATTTTGTAGTTGATTTTATGTTTGATCTTCAAATTGATCTTCAAATCAAAAGCTTCAAGGTGCTTTTGCTTTTAACTGAAAAGTTATCCGAACCCAGTCAGTTATTCAGTCAAAAACCGTCCACAATAACAGAAAGGAGGTGAAGCGCCACAGAAAAAACCGCCTTCCCCCAGCGAGCGCTTGCTTGTAGCAGGAATTTTTTGAGTGAATGTGATGAGCTTTGCTGGTTGTTGTCGGTAGGAGGAGGTGGATCAAGTCAACATAACAAAAACAATAGATTGGAGGTAAAAACATGGTAGAAAAAAGAGATGTGGAGATTAACAGCCGGGCCGACACTCTCGACATGATGCATCCTGACATCAGACCCTGGCCGGTTACGCCGCCGCCTTCGTTCGAAGAAGTTGCGAAGGTGTATGCGAAAAGGAAGGCGGAAGACTTCGGCAAGTGGTGTGAGGACAACCTCAGGTACGAGTACTGCTTTGGCAAAGCCGAGGCCCTCCAGGGGATGAAGTTTCTCTGTTGCGGCCAGTGGAGAATGGGCAGCATGTTTTGCTCCTCTCTGCTCTGCGAGGCCGGGGCCGAGGTGATTAAAATCGAGCCCCCTGAAGGCGATCCCTTAAGGAAGCTCACGCCTTTTGGCCGGGAAGAGTACATGCTCGAGAGCAAGATTACCGGCGAAAAATGCGGCCTCGACTTTATCCACGAGATGAGGGGACAGAAGTCCGTCACCCTGAATCTCGAGACCGAGGAAGGCCGGGCTATTTACAAGACCCTTGCCGGCCAGGTGGACGGAATTATCGATGAGATGCCGGCGGGCTATATGGACAGCATCGGTCTTGGGTACAGGGACCTCTCCGAGGAATTCCCCCGGCTGGTTTACGCTAATATTGCCGTGCGCGGAACCTGGGGCCCTTACAAGGACAAGACGTCCAAGTTCGGCCAGTGGACCTTAGAACCGTTCGGCGGCTGCGCCAACGCGTTTGTCCACAACACCGGCTTTCCCCAGGACCAGCTTCCCAGGGGCAAGGGCGGCGACCCCACCCGGTCGGGTGTATGGTTTGCCGACT
>JBARSG010000131.1:0-2126 GCA_049644625.1 Desulfobacterales bacterium
CTTTTATTCCATGGGGATCCCCTTTCTGCTGGCGCTCTTTTTTTCGCTGATCATCGGGCTCGTTTTAGGAATTCTGACGGAAAGGATTTTTTTGGACAGGCTCATTGTTGAACCTGTTTTGACGGTAATTATGGTCACCGTGGGTCTCTCTTTTTTCTTTAAAGGTACCGTTGAACTCATTTGGGGGACGGATACCCGGGGATTCACCCCTCCGGTTTTTTCAATTGAGCCTATTCACATAGGACCCGTCATTGTTGGTCAGGCGTATCTCTGGAGCTTTGTTGCAGCCATTATTCTTTTAATCGTTTTTGTCTGCTTTTTTAAATATACCCGCTGGGGCCTTGCCATGCAGGCAACGGCCGACGATGAGATGGCTGCTCTTTCCCTGGGTGTGAGCGCAAGATTCGTCTATGCAGCGGCCTGGGCCATTGCTTTCATGGCTGCCGGTGTCGGCGGAACCCTTTTGGGCAACATCAACGGGCTTAATATATCGGTCGGATATCTTGGACTGCTGGTTTTGCCTGCGGTTGTGCTTGGCGGGCTCAATTCCGTACCCGGAGCAATTGTCGGTGGTATCGTCATCGGTATATTACAGAACCTCTGCGGTGCATACCTGGATAAATATTTCCCTGGCGGTGTCAAAGAGGTAGCACCTTTTGTTTTCATGGTCGTATTCCTGCTCTTCAAGCCGCATGGGCTCTGGGGCTGGGAGCGGATTGAACGAGTATAATGCAATTGACGATTGATGATTGACGATTGACAATTTAAGGAACAAGTGTTTCTTTTTCAAATCTTCAATCTTAAATCGAAAATCGGAGTAGTATATGTCAACAACCTGGCTTCCCTGCGGTGTTTACCATCAAAATTATGCCCAGGATCATGCCTGGTGGCAGACCAAGTTTATCAAGGGCAAAATGATCCTGCTTTTCATCATTTTGTTTGTTGTTATCCCGCTGGTTGCAGATTCTTATTGGCTAAGTGTTTGTAATCAGGTCGGCTATACAGTGCTTGGCGCTTTAGGGGTGCAGTTATTAATCGGCTTTTGCGGCCAGATAACCCTTGGCCATGCAGCCTTTATTGCGGTGGGCGCATATACAAGCACCCTGCTTATCCTTGAATTCCCCTGGCCCAAATTCATGATGGATTGCGGTATAGCTTATCCTTTCAGTATCCTAATTGCCGCATTTGCAGCCGGTATATGGAGTGTTTTGTTCGGGCTACCTTCTGCCAGGGTTAAAGGATTTTATCTTATATTAACCACCATGGCCGCCCAGTTTATTACCGTAGATTTTATTATTACAGGATATGTGAGCCAGATCGGCGGGCGAGGACAGGCCTTTTCTTTGCCTCCGGGGACCATCAAGGTTGGACCGTGGGTCATCGACAGTGACCTTAAAGTATATTTTATGATGCTTGTCCTTGTGATTCTCTGTGTTATAATCATGGTCAACCTGCTCAGGTCGAGAGTCGGCCGGGCCTGGGTGGCCATACGTGACAATGACATTTCTGCGGAGGTCATGGGAATTAATGTCGTCAAATATAAGCTTCGGGCTTTTTTTGTGGCCGGATTTATCGGCGGCATTGCCGGAGCGTTTTGGATCAGCAACCTTGCCGCCATAAGCCCCGAACACTTCCCCTGGTTTTGGTCTTTGTGGCTGGTGGGTGTGATCCTTATCGGTGGGGTCGGCTCTATCCACGGGACTATTTTTGGATCCATATTCATGGTCGTGGTGATGGAGGTTTTACAATTGGCCATCATGCCTCTTGCAGATATTTATCCCAAACTATTGATGGATTTTTTGTTTATTAAAGAGGCTGTATTTGGTCTGGCCATATGCACGTTTATGATATTTGAACCTAATGGATTGGCCTATCGGTGGTGGCAAATTAAAAATTATTTCAACCTGTGGCCGTTTTCGTATTAGTACCTAACGCGGACAAGCCCGCCCTCCTGCCAAGCGGAGCAAGGCGGACGGGCCGGAACCAAAAATATCTGCCACAAAGGCACTAAGACACAAAGGCACAAGGAAGGGGTATGTATTATAAACCTTTATCAAAAATGGCATTAAAAGAATTATATTATAATCTTTGGTGTCTTAGTGTCTTTGTGTCAAATATTTTTAGTC
>JBARSG010000132.1:0-2153 GCA_049644625.1 Desulfobacterales bacterium
GGTCGAGCTTGCAAGAAAGACCGATCTATCACCCAAGACCATTACACGGATACAACAAGGCCTGCCATGCGGAATGGAGACAAACCCAAAGATTATTAGAACTTTAGGGTCTATAAATTCAGATGAGAACGACGTTATGGCGTCATTTATCAGAGATAGTGGAGGTGTGCGCTTAGGATTAGATCGGCGTCAATTTTCATATGACAGGTATATTCCTGAGCGCAGGTCTGACCAGGACCGAAGAAGCAAACTTGATAGAAGATTAAAACCAAGAAAATCAGAATAACAGATATATTTTTTCGGGCTGGTTTAGAAATAGCCTTGTCTTATTTTTTTGGAATAGGGATTTATTAAAAAGCACTCTAATTAAACAGTGATTTGTCTCAAATATTCTAATTGGCAATCTTTGTGAAAAAGTCCTTAGGCAACGATGATTTTTTAAACACTATTTTAGATAAAATCCCTTTCCCTGTTTTTTTAATGGACGATGATGTAAGAATCCATATGTACAATTTGGCGGCAATTTCGCTATTTGGTATTGAGTTGGGTCGGGTCAACAGAGTGAGATGTGGAGACGCTTTCTATTGTGTTTATTCAACGCCGGATGGTTGCGGAGGGAGTGAAGCTTGTAAAGAGTGCGTGATAAGAAATTCTGTTAGAAAGTCTTACGGTGGCAGCAAGGTAGTCAGAGAAAAGACTGATATTCAGTTGGTAAGAGGTAACCAGGTTGAGCAAATTCAGATGTTAGTGACTACCGAACCCTTAAAATATAATGATGAATTATATGTGATGGTTATACTTGAAGATATTGCAGAGCGAAAAAAGTTAAGGAGTATCCTGCCCATTCCAAATTGAAGAAACCTTTAAATAATCTAATAGAGCTACTTATTTTAAAATATCAGTGTCGACCACAAAGATAAACAGGGGGAAGGGTGAAAGAGAAAATTAAAGAGTTAGAATTTCAACTTCGAAAAATGCTTGAACTCAACAAGCAATCCCAAACTACAAAAGAGAAATCGAAATCCAAATCTAATATCGGCAATGTTATTCGCCGCAGAAAAGGCGAGCCAGACAAATGGATTCCCTGTAAATTAAATAGGTAATGATGTTATCCTGAGGACGCATAATGGATAGGATTCAAAAGCATGGATTTTTAAATCATTCAAAAACAGTTTTTTTGTTAGGGTGAAAATGCGAAAATCTTGTGATGAAAATATAAAGAATACGTTAAAGCTTGCAAATAAAATGATCTGTTTAGCTGAAGAAGATAATGTAGATATAGAGGACAATGGTTGTGGTATTCTTTATGGGGTTTTGCTCGATTCGGCATACAAAATTAGAAAAATTGCAGAAGTTGAAAAGGAAGCGCATATAAAAAAGGGATGGTGGAAATAGACTGAAATTGGGTTTCAACAAATGTGTGGAATTCCTTCTATCGTGCATTTAAGGTATCTCTAAATGCTTTCAATTTCCATTAGAAATCAACACACAAGATGCCTGCGATACCTGTTACCATTATGCAAATATCAGGGCATTAAAATTACAGTTAGTGTGGGGTGGTTATGAATTACGACATCTCTGTTTCGGACCGCAAGACATATATGCATGTCCGTGTAAACGAGCCGGTTACGTTGCAAGTGCTGAAAGGTTTTATGAATGAAACAGCGGAGAAAGCCAACGAATACGGGATCGACAACTTTCTCTTTGATTTGCGACAAGCACCTAACCGAACTTCTGCTTTCGCCCACTACGAATTTGCATATAATCAATCCAAACGACTTGGGTATAAGCTACACTCTAAACATGCCTTGCTTATAAGCTTAGAGGACATGGTTGATTACTATTTTGTGGAAACATTTCTCATTAATGCTGGGTATCAAGGCAAGATTTTTACAGATGAATCAGCCGCAATTGAATGGCTTGAGAAATAGACCCCACTAATAATCAAGTTAAGCGTTATCCACACTTTTGATACCTGCTAGTGCGCCACGAGCGCACTTTTAATATATAGATCAGAGGTGTGCGCAACTGCACAAAAGATGAGGGTAGGTCCCTCGGAGCCGGCTTGCAGGAGCAGGCTTCAAACCACCTTAAGCTGCGCTGGTAAAGAGCCAGGGTGGTGAGCGTTAAGGAAAAGGTCCCGCAGGACGGGA
>JBARSG010000133.1:0-4351 GCA_049644625.1 Desulfobacterales bacterium
AATCGCCGGCGTGTCGAGCTTCTTCGGAGCGAGCTAAGAACCAAACAGGTCATCGAGTAGTGGGATCTGACATTAATGGGGTCTGCTCTTGACTCTTTTCAGTTTTACCATGAGTCAAAAGCAGACCCCCTATTTGAAATAAGCCAATACTCTTTAAAAGGTTGTGTGCAATATTATTAGGACACCTTCTCTATGCCGCTCAAACATTGTTCAAGATATTTTGTTATGTCAATTTTCTCTTCTACTTTTTCAACTTCGAACACTTCCCCGCAAATAATGGGGCGGTTTGGCACCCCTTTGCATGGAACTGATGCGATGGTGGCGATTGGCATCGTACCTATGCGGCTGGCTAAGGTGACGACTTCATCCTTATCAAACCCGAAGAGGGGTCGATGCACCGGCATCATTACGGCACTGTCGAGCACTCTGAGGTTCTTAGCTGTTTGGCTGGCCTGTTCGCCGAGTATTTCCCCGGTCACGATACCTTGGCAGTCATGAAGAAAGCAGATCTGTTCGGCCACTCGATACATAAAACGCTTGCAAAGCAGACAAGTGATGCCTTTTTGGGACCCGTGTTGAATAAACGCATCCAGCACGGATTGATATGAAGCGACATAAACGGTCGGCGCTTTGAGGGCCCCTTTTGTATATTCAACCAAAACCTTAATGTTTTCCAGCGCTTTTTCTCTTACAGCAGAGGCATTTGCCTTGGAGCCTTTGCTGTCATTATCAGGATCCATGACAACAAAAACCGGAACAGCGCCGCGCCGCATTGCCAGCCAGGCCGCAGTCGGCGAATCCAAACCGCCGCTAACCAGTGCGACCAGTTGATTTTCCAAACCCAGCGGAAAGCCTCCGGGGGATTTAATCCGCTCTGCAGATATGAAAGCGTGATCCTTATAAACCTCTATCTCTGGCTTGCTCTCAATTTCGCCGCCCCAAGGGCCCATTTTCCATTTTGGCCCTTTTTTGAAACGAGGCTTTGAGAATCCTTTTTGCGACCCGTTGTTTAGAGCTATCTTATTACATAAGCTGGTGATGTCTTGTTTTAGAGAGGGAATATCTAATTTCGGATTCTTTATTGCGCGTACTGCGATTTTGAAACTGCCGGGGCCGATTCCGTGTGCCACCATCAGCTTGGCCGCTACCGAGACAACAGCGGTTTTATCGCGAGCTGAGGTGCGAAAACAGGGTGAAATGGAAGAGATCCCAAATGTTCGTCCGACAACTGCAATTAATAAATCGACATCCGTGTCTTGTTGCTTTTCAAAATAGATATAAAGACGACCTTGACGAGTAAAAAACCTGATGCGGTCGAGAAGATCCGGCCCTTCCGAGGCCGTTAATGCCCGCTTGATGTTATTATGAATAAGATCTTCAATATACTCCTGCGACTGGGTGGACTTTACCCCGAACTCACCAGTATATCTGACCAAAATGCAGTTATAAATCATTTAATTAATATACTTTCAACGGTTATAAAATGACTTGCGATTGCTGTAAGTGCCATGCATTTTTGAAAAGAAAAGATTTGGAAGTCAAAGCATGTCCTCGAATCCTTGACCCCTTAAATCCTTTGAAAATCACCAGTTCTTTTAAAGATGACCCGGATTTAGGATATCATATCAGATGGCTGTCAGGTCAATTAAAATCTGGTCATCCATTGCGCCAAGCCATAAAGCATTATGATGATAACTCCCCGAACCCTCAATTAATTGACATTTTTTGGTAAATTGTTAATGTGGTTGAAAGCTGCAAAAAAATGAGCCGAACTGGTACCCGGTGTTACCAAAGAACATTACCTGCAGGCCATGGGCGATTTGATGCCGGCGGACTTGCTTGAACAAACAACAGGGTCGCATCTTAATTATTAATTATTGAGGCTCGAAAAACAACTTGATAATTGATTAAAGAAAAACAACGGACAGCATTTTAAAATCAGGAATTTTCATAATGCTGGTAATGGGGCCAGGTAATGGGCTCAAGTCTGCTCTTGACTCTTTTCAGTTTTACCATGAGTCAAGAGCAGACTTGAGCCCTTAACTTACGGTTCACAACAGCTTTGCTCCTGGTGCCCTGTAAATGAACGCTCCAAACCCGTGCAATTTCCGGGCTGATACGTTAATGCTTTACTCAGGAGGAAAAAAATGGGAAAGCCAAGAGACACCAAAAAGGATGTGAAAAAGAAGCCGGCAAAAACCATTAAAGAAAAACGAAAGGAGAAGCAGGAAAAGAAAAAGCATCAATAAAAAAATGTGTGCCGTTTCATTGTCGACCGGTTAAATTTTTAAATAATTTTTTTTGAACAACCTTTTTTATGGGATAAAAAGACATCCCGTACTCCCGCCGCCAATGCTCCCCTAAAGTTGTCAACTAACTGAAAATGTTTGAATTTCCTGATTTTGTCCATGCGTAAATGAGATATTTTTTTCTCAGAACAAGGCCGAAAAAGGGGAAAATCGCCGCTGTTTTTGTGATCTACATCGTTCCAGCGCTGTTTGGATTTCGGTCAGAACTCCCTCCCACAAACGTGATGCTGTTGTCGGCACCTCCGGATACAGCGGGTGCCGGGCGGATAAGCAATGAAACGGATATTTGCCGTCGTGTTATTCCGTTGTAAAACGTGAACAACTCGTGCTAAAGGGCCTTTAATATGATTGCACTTAATTACGTCATCAAAAAATTCGGTACATTTAAGGCGGTCGACAACATAACGTATCGCATCGAGAAGGGCGAATATTTCGCTTTGCTCGGTCCGAACGGCGCCGGCAAAACAACGGTCGTCCGCATGCTCCTCGACTTTATCAAACCGACTTCGGGCAGCATCACGATCGACGGAATACCCGTTTCCAACCCCGAAGCACGCAAACGGGTCGGATATCTGGCCGAACATCACATGATCCCCTCGCATATTTCCGGGCTTGAATATCTGCGGCGGCACGCTTCTTTGATTGGATTGACCGGAAAAGATGCGCTAATGGAAGTGGACCGGCTTTTGGAGGTGGTTTCCATGAAAGGCAGGGAAAAAGAAAAATCGGCCGCTTATTCCAAGGGCATGAAACAGCGAATCGGCCTCGCAGCAGCTCTACTCGGACAGCCCAAATTGTTGATACTCGATGAACCGGTGACAGGCCTTGATCCGATCGGTATCCGGGACGTGAGAAAAATTCTTGAGAGCCTGCGCGACAACGGTGTTACCGTGTTCTTGAATTCCCATTTCCTTTCGGAAGTGGAAAAGACATGCCAGACGCTGGCAATAATGCACAACGGAAAAATCCTCGTCAAGGATTCGATTCGTTCAATAATAGAGGACGACGAGACGTTGGAGGATGTTTTTATAAAATACCTGAGCTGAACGTTTCAAATCGTGACAGAATTAATATAATTTTTATCCTAAGGGAAATGAATAACTTTTTAAAAATTACCGGCTACACCATTCGCGACCAGATGCGGCATAAAAGCTTTTATGTTCTGCTGGGGCTTTCCATTCTTTTCGTGCTGATGATTCGCGGATGTTACAGCGGCCAATATGTCGTCAACGGGAAACAGTTGGACAACATTACGGTTGCGTGGTATGTTTCAAAAATTGTTTTCCAGGTCATAGCGTCCGGCATGTTCCTGATCGTCATCCTGCTATCGATGAAAATTTTCAGCAGAGACCACGAAGACGGAAGCCTGGTATTGTTTCTTTCCAGGCCGGTTTTCAGGCGGCAATACATTCTCGGCAGGATCGCCGGCACATGGTTTTTGTGCCTGGTTTTCATGTTTATTCTTCACGCAACGATTTTTCTGACGGTGTGGGTAAAAACCGGCGCCACCATTCCCGGGTATTTAACCGCATCGCTGGTATGTTCGATCAATCTTCTCTTTATTGCGGTTTCGGTGTGCTTTTTGTCTCTTTATCTGCCGGATTTCATCAGCGCGGTTTTTACTGTGGGGATTTTATTCGTCGGCTATATTTCCGACGGTGGTCATCAGATCTTAAACAGCGAAATTTTAAAGACAGCGGTTCCTTCGGCTGCAGCCTCGCCCCCTGCCCTGTGGAGAATTTTATTCCCGAAAGTTTACATGGTGCAGGCCTACGCCGATTCGATCATCGGTCAAAGCAGTTTTAACAACATGGGACCCCTTCACCCGATTCTGAATGTCTCCTTTTTCATCATTCTGATAACCACGTTAATGCTGGTCGTTTTTAACAAAAAAGAAATTTAGCCCGAATATTGCATCGTTAAATTTTCGGCCGAGGCAAACTTTGGGGACGGTGATACAATTTAACTTTATTCACTATTCAAGACGCGACACCCACCACTTCAGTAGCACTTTATTCACTATTCAAGACGCGACACCCACC
>JBARSG010000134.1:0-5158 GCA_049644625.1 Desulfobacterales bacterium
ATCGTTTGAGATATTTCCGATCTTTTCCACAAATCTCTTATGGCTGACGGCCCTAATCTGAAAACAGTCAACGGCTGATTTTTTCTGTAGTCCGTTGTTTGAGTCAGGTTTCAAAGAAATAAAAAACGGGTTTTCATCCCAATACTTGCTCCAGGCAGTGACAGGTACAACAATGGCAAGTTTAAGATGCTTGTCATGACCACCGTTTACGACGATTACCGGTCGCCTTTTCTTAATTTCGTCCCCAATGGCTGGATTAAGATTTACCCAATAGATTTCACCGGTTCTCAAAATCTTCCCCTTCTATTGATTCAAAAAGGTTGTCATACGGCGCTCTGCCGATCATCTCCATGGCCGCTATCCTTTTTAGTTCCCGGAGCCTTTTTCGGTCTTCCTCCACTTTGGTATTGACGGCTACTCGCATATACTCGCTCAGGCTTCTGTAATGCAGCTTCTTGTGGGTCTGTTTAATGAATTCGTAAATTTTTTTGTCAATCTGAATTTTGGTTGGAATTAACATATTACCCCTCCTTCCCCATATTTTTATTTACAATGCCACAATATGGTCCTAATGTCAAGGATATAAATTTGGGAACATTTTTAGGCTACATGAACTGGGGCAGAAATTGGGGGCGGAGGTTGTGCATAAGGAACTCAGAATATGGGAAAGAGAAAATAGAATAGAGTATAGAGGAAAGAGCTATGGGATATGGGCCAATCACGCATTTTACGGATATTGAAGCATGGAAGCTGGCTCGGAAACTGAGGATTGCAGTATATAGGGGTTCTTTGGGGTATTTCCAGAAAGGGATAGATATACTCTGTGAGATGGCAGGGATGACTGTATGGGAATTCCAACAACTCCTGGGAGCCAGACAGATCTCCGTACAGTATGATATAGAAGATTACGAAGAAGATATGTCCACATTGAAGGAACTGGGGCGACTGGGCAGATAATAAGGGACGTTGTTGGCTTCTGACCTTGTGATTCAGCCGAGGGTAGTTGGCGGCGATGAGTGATGGGTGATGAGTGATACAGGTCGGGAAAAAAGCTGTGAGCCAATATCGGTGCCTTAAAAATGCATTGACATTGCTATATATATGCCATTATAATGCAGCAACGATGAAATATAATGGCGGTTAGAAGATGGAAAAAGAAAAATTAAAAGAACTCATTATCGGCCATAAGGAAAAATTTCTTTCCAGGGGCGGGCTTATCAGGAGAGAGATTCAGGATGAAATCGCAAATTATATTCCACAGCGTGAGATCCTTATCATTACCGGCGTAAGGAGAAGTGGCAAATCATCTCTCATGAAGCTGGTATGTGATGATCTCCTCAGCAGAGAGGATGTTTTGGAAAACAACATTCTTTATCTAAACTTTGAAGATGAACGATTTGTACCCTTTACCGTTCAAGATTTTGAACCGCTTTACGAAACATTTATCGAGATGGAAAATCCTCAAGGGAGAATTTATCTGTTTCTCGATGAGATCCAGAATATCAGTGGATGGGAAAAATGGTTGAACAGGCTCTATGAGTTCGAAAATGTAAAAATATTTGTCACCGGTTCCAATGCCTCCTTGTTGAGCTCTGAAATCTCCACAGCCCTGACCGGCAGGAATCGTCAAATAGTGACTTGGCCATTTTCTTTGCGTGAATTCCTGACAATGAAAGGGGTGACAATTGATGCCAAAAGTTTATACAAGAGACAGAAGAAGGTTGAAATAAAAAGGTTGTTCAGAGAATATCTCGAACTGGGCGGATTTCCCGAAGTCCTGAAAATAGGAGACACAACACTACTGGAACAGTATTACAAGGATATCATCTATCGTGATGTCATTACCCGCCATGGCATTAAAAATATTAAAGAGATAAAGGAACTAACCCTGTTTTTGGCGGCTAATCCAGGCACAGTTCAAAGTTATAAGAATATGCAGAGAATGATTGGAGTCAGGAGCCAGAATACAGTTAAAAATTATCTCAAAGCGTTAAATGATGTCTATCTGTTTTTTTCTATGGACTTGTTTGATTATTCTCTGAAACGACAGATTTATAATCCCTCTAAAATCTATTGCATTGATGCGGCGCTGAGCAATTCCATCAGCTTTAAATTCTCCCAGAATATGGGACATATTTATGAAAATATAGTTTTTTTGGAGCTGCTGAGAAGAAATAAAGAGCTTTACTACTGGAAGTCCAAGAAAGGCAAAGAAGTTGACTTTATTATTAAGGAAGGCCTTCATATCACCGAGGCCATACAGGTTTGTTTTTCTTTGGAAGATGAAAGAACCAGACAAAGGGAGCTGCAGGCTCTGACAGAAGTGAAAGATGAGCTAAAAGCTGTGCGACTTCTGGTGATTACCGATGATGAAGAATCAACTGTTCCTGTCGAACTCCTACGTGCTCAGGGCGAGATTAATATCATCCCTCTGTGGAAATGGTTGCTTCAGTTTCCGCAGATTTCGCAGATTAAATATCTCACGCAAAGGCGCCCCGGTTAAATGCGCTTCGCTCTTCACTGCATGAATTGAACAGGGTAAACAAAGGCGCAAAGTATAATGAAAGAAAATGAGATTGCAAAAGAGCTGTGTCGCAGGGTGTTTGACGGTCTAAAGAGTGAAGATTGAAAAGAGATTCCCCTTGATGTTGTTAGATTCATTGCCCGCCAATTAAGTCCAATAGCTTAGCAAGCAAGAATGCTATCAAATAATGCATTTGAATACGCATAAATAATTATTCCGCCCAAATTTGGAATCTGGTCTTAATGATCTATGGTAGTTTAGTAGTGACCGGAAGAAGGTCATCCATGAGAATATGGATTATGATTTGTATTACAAAAGGAATGTATGGTTTTTCCTTGATGTGGCAATTTTGATAGAGACAATGATTTTTGCTTTTAGAGGCATATAGAAATCAGGATAGAGGGAAGAGGGAAGAGGAAAAAGCTATGGGGTATGGGCCAATCACGCATTTTACACGGGTACATCCGATATCTCAAAAAACAACAGAGCAAAATTTTAGCAAAGACTAACGAGAAAAGATAAAAGGGGGCATATCTATCTCCTAATTTCTCTTTTCACTTTTCTATCGTTTCGCTAAAGAACCAATTAATCTGTGAAACCAGTCCCCTCATGTTATATCGTGCTATAATTTTTAATCTGTGAAATCTGCGTGATCTGCGGACCATTTCAGCCCTCTACACTGCCGGCGGATCTAAGACCTTGAGCAAAAATGGCTAAAAAAACAATTTTAATCAGGAAACTTTGCATAAGCCACCTATTTTTGTTTAAAGCATTTACCCACCCAACTTAGAACGTTATTGGATAAAATATCAATATGAATTATGTTAATCGTTTGACATGCCATATATATGAGGTATAGTATAATAACAACTTACCAATTTGATTATACTTTATACCAATTATAGGAGAGTGAATGTCAAAAATATCCTATTTAAAAATAAATCCTTCACCTTTTGGGCAAACCCGATTCATCCATTTGCTATGTTAAAAGGAATTCGCGGTAGTACATTACAGCATCACCATTTATGCCTTACAAATGAATGAATCAGGCTTATGAAAAATCCGGGCTCATGGCCAACCTTTTTTAGGAGAAAAACTATGGAAACAGAGAAAATACTACAGGATATAACAAAACCTTTTATTATGGCAGGCTTATATAAGGATGAAAAGTCAGTCCTAACAGATATAACTTTGGATTACATTGCGCGCAAGATAAAGCGGTATGATAAGACAATACTAACTTTAAAGAAAAAATACAAGAGTGATTTCAAACAGTTTAGCTTGGCTATAAAAAATAAGGCTACTCTTGATCAAGAAGATGATTGGATGGATTGGAAAAGCGCTATTGAAATGAGACGTTCCTGGAATAATGTGCAAAAAATGATTATAAATAATGAATGATAGAGTTGAACTGTCTGAAATTATAACTCATCTAAAGAATAAGCGAATCGTATCTTCGATTAAAGTCGTGTTTTTTGATGATTCATTGCAAAGAAGTATTTGCAGATTGCGCTGCAGTTTACTTCCTTCTCGATTCAAATTGGATATTCGTCTTATTCAGACCGAAATAGAAACCATCTATTCATATCAATTATTTCACAAACGTCCTATTGTACGATGGGATAACGCCCCTCACTTTCCAGATATTGAAACATTTCCTCACCATTTCCATAACCAGAAAGGTGAGGTTGGGAAGTCTAATTTGATCGGGAATATTTTAGATGACATCGATTTTGTTCTTAAAGAGATCAAGCGATTTTTGTTCAGCTAATTTATCCTTCTTTCCCTTACCATTTACCCATCAAGGCCGCCCGGATGAAATAGCTTCCAGATTTCATTGGCAAACAGATCCGCCGTCAGTGTGAAGGACATTTTTGTACAAAAGTGTGTATTCAATGGAAAGATGTCTTTTATCGGACCAAGAACGGAAATGCCGTTTATTGTAAAACAATATGACGAGATCCATAAAGAAAGATTGAAGGTTATTCCCGGCATTATCGGTTTATGGCGGCTCAGAGGCGACCGCAAAAAGGCCATTCATGGGAATATGATTGTAGCGGGCAAAATAGAGAATTAACCACAGACGCCCTCAGATTAAAATAGACTGAACATTTTTTTGCCGCCAGGCTTTTCTGGACAAAAGAGAAAGTTTCATGATAATCTATGTATTACAAAGGAAAATTTCGATTTAGTGAATCATTATTATCATCAACCGGATAAAAGATTTCCGGGCAACGCAAAAAATTAAGGAAGGAAATAGTTATGGGGACTTCTATAGATTCAGGGTTCATCGAAAAATATGAACCCATCATTACTCAGCTTGGTTTTAAGGACCTTAAGTCATTTGTGAAAAATCAGGCTTTGTTCATGATGATGGCAAAAATGGAAAAATATGAAGCGGAGATCAAGCGTTTTGAGATTAAATATCATATGGATTTTGAAAGCTTCCAAGAAAAGATTAAAGGGGTTAAAAATAAAGAGGTGTTCAAGGAAGAGGACGACTACTTAGATTGGCGCTTTGCAAAAGAATCATTGGACAGGCTTAACAGGCAAAAACAGGAACTGGAATATGCTTGATCTAATCGCCAGGTACAAACATCTTATTAAGTCCTTTCATGTATTACTATATGAGCA
>JBARSG010000135.1:0-2393 GCA_049644625.1 Desulfobacterales bacterium
CGCAAACACTTGGCATCATTAACGACACGATGACAAATATCAATAAAGTACCCATCAACCCCTTTTTCATAACTGTTTTCCTCCTTCAATTTTATCATATTTTTGCTTTTAATCTCAATGCAATATCGCTCGGCGAATCCTAAGGACCGAATGAATTTTGAATTGGATTCAAAATCAAAAATCTCAACTAACTTAACATTCGAACTTTGAACCCTGAACCATTGAACCCGTGAACGGTTATTAAAATGCTTACTTTTCCTTCCAGTCATGAAAGTTAACCCAGATTACAGCGCCGATTTCTATGTCCTTTTCTTCACCCTCATGTTTCAGTTTTTCATCAGCAGTGTTTAAGGCCGCAAATCCCCACCAGCCGGCCTTTGGCGCTGCATAGGTAAATACTCCGTTTTTATCGGCCTTGATAGTCTGGGTAACCATGTAGTCCGTCGGTGCTTGGGCCTTCCCATCTTCGTTATAATATTCTACTTCCACCTCAGCATATGGGACCGGGTTTCCGTCCAGTTTGACAATCCCCTGGAAAACGTTTCCGGTATAAAGACCGAATGGCTTTGATAGGGGAACGATCTCGGTTTTCAGCCCGATTTCTTCATCCCAGCCTTCATCGTCGCCGAATGCCGTAACCACCGTCTTTGTATAATGCACAATAAAACAATCCTCTGCCGGTTCCCAGTACGGTTTAGGCTCCATATAGAACATGTACACACCCGGCTTTTTTACAGAGTAACCCAATTCCCAGGCCGTATGCCCCATGATTGTCGTCTTTTTTAGATTGCCGAGCAAATTCTGTTTCTTGCCGTTTGCCATGACCCCGAAAGCAACCGGCGTTGCCAGTTCCATTCCATGCCCCTCAAATGGGTGAGAAAATGAGAGCGTCACCTTCACATCTTTGTTCTCGCCCTGCATAACCATACTGTCCGAGGGAATCACCATACCGAAATGTGCAGAAGCCTGCCCTGCCAGTATGAAGATCGCTGCAATGATAACCGTAAAAATCATGCCTTTTTTCATGAAAACCTCCTTTTTCGCAAAAAAAAACCACAAATTTACGGCATCTTCATGATACCCATACCTTCGTGGTTTTATCTGTTTTTTTTATGAAGTAATTTTTACCGCAGCCTTCTGACTGCTATTTTTCAAGAACAATTATATTATAAAATGGATGATGTCAATAAAATTTCATGCATGTCCGGCATTTTCCCCTGCTGCGTTGTTTGTCCGGAGTTAACAACCTATTTCATGTAAATCATTATGTCATAAAATATCACAAGCTTCAAGCATGACAAAAAAATGTTGCCGGCAGGGTAAACGCATTTGATTTCAGTTCAGCGTAGCGTCGTGGAGCGTTCTCCCTGTATTGGGATTCAAATGCGTTTGCCCTGATGTTGCCTGCAAAGTCACTTGACTTGGGAATAAAAAGTCTTTATGAATTGAAACCTTTGAGAAAACACACTATTAAAATAAGCAACAGGTTGGTTCCTTGAAACAGATTGGTTTCCATTAAACGATAATATTTTAAAAAACTAACGTGTTACTAAAACAATAAAAAGTGAAGACCTGAATTTAATGAAACAAAAAATAATAAACCTGATCCGTAACGCTGCAACCCGTGCATATGAAAGAGGTGATTTGCCTTCAAAAGCGTTTCCAGAAATTGAAATTGAAGTACCCAAAATAGAATCGCACGGTGATTTTTCAACAAACATTGCAATGGTTATGGCATCTTTCCAGAAGATGCCCCCGCGAAAGATTGCAGAATCGATTTTAAAACATATCACAGATCCGGACAATATTTTGGCAAAAACAGAGATTGCCGGCCCCGGCTTTATCAATTTTTTTGTAAACATATGGTCCTGGTATCCGGTTTTACACAAAATCCATCAAGAGGATATCCGTTATGGCTCTTCAGATATGGGAAATGGCGAAAAAATCCAGGTGGAATTTGTGAGTTCCAATCCAACAGGGCCTTTGCATGTGGGACACGGACGGGGTGCTGCTGTTGGCGACAGCTTGGCGAACATCTTACGGTTTTGCGGATATGTTGTTCAAAAGGAATACTATATCAACGATTCGGGCCGTCAGATAGATACGTTGGGCAGATCTGTTCTTCTTCGATATAAGGAGTTGCTGGGGAAAAAAATTCAGTTTTCGGAAGACTGTTATCAGGGCGATTATATTATCGATTTTGCAAAAGAAATAAGCGATGCCAAGGGAAAAACGCTTCTGGATCAGGATGTAGAAACGTCGATTTCATATTGTGCGCAGTTTGCGGCGGAACGTATTATTGCACAGATCCGGCAGGATCTTACGAACTTCGGAATCGAGTTTGACAACTGGTTCAGTGAACAGAGCCTTTATGATTCCGGCAAGGTGGGAGC
>JBARSG010000136.1:0-2100 GCA_049644625.1 Desulfobacterales bacterium
GTTCGATGTTCGATGTTCATCTTTTTCAGTAAACCTTCCACAGTCCTTCCGGCGCAAAAAATAACTTAGCGCTTATGGCCTGTTCTCCACGCGATGCGGGATGAGCTTCCCGCCCGGATATTCTCTCTATCTGGCATCATATTATCCTGCGACAGTATCTTCTGTATGCTCTCTTTCAAAGGTCTTCCGCTGTCTATAGAGATGTGTATCTCATCAGGGATCTCATTCAACGGCTCAAACCGATTTTTAAATTGTTCAAAGTGCCGAAGACGGGCATCGGAAATGAAAGATCCTGTCCGGCGCTTCATGAGACGTGCTTTAGATAACTTTACCGGTGATAAACATTCCACAAAGACAATATTCGCATCCGTGTCGCCGGCCAGGCGTAAGGCCTCGTCACGTTGATGCGTATTACTGAAGGTTGCATCTAATATTACTGAATCACCTTTTTCGATTTCCTCCTGGGCAAGTAACAGGAGCTTGCCATAGGTAAGAGAACTGGCCCCTTTGGAATAAATGCCTTTTTCAAACGGTACATCCATAAAGTCATGGGGTTTCAGGCCGAACAATTCTTTTCGGACCAAATCCGAACAAAAGACCTTGATGTCAAGAATTCTGGATAATTCATTAGAAATTGTACTTTTCCCCGAGGCAGGCATGCCGCAGACAACCCAGAGTGTCGGTCGGGTGAACTGTGAGGCATATCCATAGGCAAGGTCCATGTATCGGTCAATCTCTCTGCGAATACGTGATCTTCCCCAATCCCCAATAGTTGAATTTTCCAGGCGCAAACAATTCACCTTGGTACGGATAAGCGCTCGATAGCACTTGTAGAAATCAATTAAAACAAACATATCGGCGTCATTTGCATATTGGGCAAAGAAATTAATCAGGTGTTCTGCCATCTCCGGAAAACCTTCGAAATCCAGGTCCATGGCCAGAAAAGCCAGATCAGATGCGATATCCGAGTATCGGTAACGTTCATTAAATTCAATACAATCAATGATCTGAATCCCATCATCAAAATAGACATGTCCGGACCTTAAATCACCGTGGCAATCGCAAATTTTTCCATTTTCTGTCCGATGCTGAAAAAGGGGCTGCCTTCTGATCAAATATGAGCGTGTTGCGGCACGTATGACGTGAAATATCCGATCGTTAAACATCTCTCCTGCAAATCTTTCCATTTGCCCGAAGTTTTCTTCGCAGTTGGCGCGTATGGTTTCCCATGAACCAAAACCAGTGATTTTTCCGCCCGTGGCGGAACATTGGTAAAAATCGGCAAGCATTCGGGCCAATTGCTCAATTGCCGCACTATGGACTTTTCCGTCTTTAAGCATCCGAATCAGCGAGCGATCTTCAGGTAGCTGGCGCATTTTCACCGCATATTCAACAGGTTTTCCCGGCCCGGAAAGATAATATCGACCTTCTTTAACGGTTATGGCAACGACCCCTAAATAGATATTGTGTGACAGGCGACGATTAAGCGTCGTTTCCTGATGACAATAATAGTTGCGCTTTGCCAATGTGGTATAATCCAAAAATTCCAGATTAACCGATTTCTTAATTTTATAGACATAGGTGCCGGTCAGGAAAACTTTGGAGATGTGGGTTTCACGTTGCTCTATCTTGGAAACAGGATGAGGATAAAAATCGGATGCTTCCATGAATTGAAAAATTTTTTCTTGATGATTCATTTTTATTTGCCACCAAATCCGCCTTTTGCGTTATGCAATATGGATTTTTGCTTTCATGTTACATATCCATAATCTAAATAAAGCAAAACACGTGCCAGGATAGTGCTTATGAAATAACCGGTCTAGCCGTCTCTCCGTGAACGAATGAGAAGCAGGGGGCGGTCTATACGTTGCAACACCCCGGCCGCAACGCTTCCATAAAATGCCCTGAGCAAACCGCCGTGGCCGTGACTGGCCATGGCCACCAGCTTTGCATTTTCGTGTCCGGCAGCATCGATAATCGCTTTCACGACCGGACCATGGCCGATGAGAGTTTGAGCCTCGATACCCTTTGCACGAAATTTTTCTTGAAGAGAAGCAAGATAAGACTCTGCATCTTTCTTCTGCTTATCGGATTTTTCTA
>JBARSG010000137.1:0-2855 GCA_049644625.1 Desulfobacterales bacterium
CCCCGAGCTATGCCTCGACGACCAGTGATGGCGTGGGGAAGCGTTAGTAGGGGTGTGCATAGGCGCAGTATTGAGCTCCGAAATCACCGTTCGGGAGTGCCGACCTTGTTGGATGATGGGGAAGGCAACATGAAAGAGTGCGTTATGCGAGTGCTCATTCGGCTCCCCGGAGTCAGAGACCTGTGGCATGTGCATACGCTTCATGAGCGGGAACCGGGAGATCTCGGAAGGGGCTGTTGTATAGTCCCGAAGACAGTCCGGCCGGGGAAGGTCGAGGCCGAAATCCCGGCGTGTACACTTCCGAGAAGTCGGACAGGCCAATAATACCTGAGAAGCTGTCGAACAAAGCCCCTTCAATCCCGATAAAATCGGGACCACGGGGCTGCGGAGATGGTGGAGGAAAGGAGGCCTGACCAAGGGGAACCTGTAAAAGTTCGACAGGTGCCGGACTCTGTGACGGAGGCTTGATATGGAGAACACTAAACGGGCACGAAAGGAGAAATCCAGGATACGGCCAAGTGGTGAGACCTACGTTGAGCCAAAAGACCTGTTAAGCGGGCTTGAACGGGTACGAGAGGCAGCGAGAAGGGACTCACAAATCCAGTTTACCTCACTGTTCCACCACATTACGGTGGATCTGTTGAGGGAGTCTTACCGTAAGTTAAACCCGAAAGCCGCACCCGGCGTGGACGATGTGACATGGGCGGAATATGGCAATGGATTGGAAAGCCGACTAGCCGACCTGCATGACCGGGTTCACAATGGCCGCTACCGAGCCAAACCCTCCAAGAGGACCTATGTACCGAAGGACGATGGAAAACAACGTCCGATTGGTATTGCCGCATTGGAAGACAAGATAGTCCAGCATGCTGTGGTCCAACTGCTAATGCAGATTTACGAGGAGGTGTTTCTTGGTTTCAGTTATGGCTTTCGCCCGGGACGCAGCGTGCATAATGCGCTGGATGCGATCTGGGTGGGGACAACCCGGAGGAAGGTGAACTGGATTTTGGATGCGGATGTCCGAAACTTCTTTGGTGAATTGGATCACAAATGGCTGTTGAAGTTTCTGGAACACCGTGTTGGAGACCCACGGATACTCCGCTTGATAAAGAAATGGTTAAGGGCGGGGGTATCCGAAGAAGGTGAGTGGTCCAGAACGGTGGTTGGGACGCCACAAGGGGCAGTGATTTCGCCGATGCTGGCGAATATATACCTGCATTATGTTCTGGACCTGTGGGTGCAACAATGGCGTAAGAAATGCGCCAAGGGTGAAGTGATCATAGTTAGATATGCGGATGACTTTGTCATAGGATTTCAGTACCGTGAAGATGCGCAACGCCTTCAAGAGGAGTTAGAAGAGCGCATGCAACAATTTGGGCTGGAAATGAATTCTGAAAAGACCCGCCTGATTGAGTTTGGCCGATTTGCGATAGAAAACCGAGCGAAGCGAGGTGAGGGAAAACCCGAAACGTTTGACTTTCTGGGATTTACACATATCTGTGCGAAGACCTGGAAAGATGGGTATTTCACCGTAAAGCGCAAGAGTATATCAAAGCGTCTTCGCCGTAAGGTCAAAGAGGTGGGAGAAAAGCTCAATAGGATGAGGCATGCGCCGGTGCCTGATCAAGGCAAATGGCTACGGAGTGTGATACAGGGTTTCTTTAACCACCATGCGGTGCCGGGAAATCGGGATGCACTTGATGCGTTTCGAACATTACTGGCCCGTTCATGGTTCCAGTCATTGCGCCGACGAAGCCAGAAGGCCCGCAGTCTTAAGTGGGAACGAATGAAGCGGATAATCGACAAATGATTGCCCCATCCACGTATACTGCACCCATACCCGAATCAACGTCTCTGCGTTACACACCCGAGGTAGGAGCCCAGTGCATTAGTAGTGCATGTCACGCCAGCGGCGTGATGCGGGGGATGCCGGGTGACCGGCATTCCTACCGCGACTAAAATTATAAGTTTATCCTCTCTGCAGGCTTAGTCTCCTCCTGGTTATCCATATAAACCATCTAATTGGTTGTATTAGTTGAATTGGTTCGATTGGTTTATATCCTTGAGAGTACCGAATTTTATAATGATTTAATATCAGGTAGCGCTATTTTATCAAGCTATTTCCATACTCATCTATCCAAACATTTATCTGAGATTCGAATAGCTCCATTTGTTCATCATCCAACCCTTTTGGCTCATACTCCATCTCTAACCAACCTATAATATGACTCCGAATAGCCTCAACATTCATCCCCGTCTGTTTGTAAATCTTTTTAACACTCTGATCTATCGTCAACTTTTGCCCATCAGCCCACACGATTCTTCTTCCTGCAATATCAAGATCAGCCCCCATTAAAGCCTCAAAAACATAATCCACCGCCTCCATCGAGTGCTGCCCATCTTCGGATTCAAGCCACTTAGAAAATCCTTCCATAAAATCATTTGAGGGTTCGGGAACTCTTTTCATCTTTCCATCCGTTTTGCCTGTTTCATCTTGATTTGGGAATGTTCTATGGCCAGATCTATCCATTTTTCTATCAATTTTTTGAATCGTTTGTAAACCTCAATTTGTTGACGGGTTTCATCGACAAATTCTGCCCGCACATACTGGGTTCGACTTCTCATTTTATGGGTGTAACTGAGCTGGTAATAAGCCCCTTTCTTTTCTTTGGGAACCTTATATTGCAAGGTCAAGGACCCAGGACGCATTTCACCAATTCCCCAGAGTTCATCCTTTATCCTTTGAATCTTATTTTCAATTTGTTTGAGTTTCTTTGTTGACATATGGTATAGCATATATATGCTATACCATATGTCAACCCTTTTTTTAAGGAGGATAAAATGAAACTATGGGC
>JBARSG010000138.1:0-3810 GCA_049644625.1 Desulfobacterales bacterium
ATTCAGGACATATCCGGAAAACGTGTCATAATCCTTTGAGTCCGGGATATCCATCCCTATGATTTCATTGATATCATCAATATCGGCCATCCCCAGAACCCTCCATTCCTTACCCTTTTGTTTGACAATATGGGGTTCTTCCTTATCGGTTTCATCGACGATCTCTCCCACAATTTCTTCAAGTGCGTCTTCTAAGGTTATCAATCCGGACACACCGCCGTATTCATCAACAACAATGGCCATGTGATGTTTTCTTATTTTGAATTGATGAAGCAGCCGGTCTAATTTTTTATTTTCCGGAACAAAATACGGTTTTGTCATGATTTTGCGGACATCAATCCGGGTATCTGATGTTATTTCATGTAAAAACAGATCTTTTATATTTATGATGCCGATAACATGATCAAGATTATTCTCAATTACGGGAATTCTTGTAAAACCGGACTTGACGATATCTTCTAAGACCAGTTTTTCATTGGCTTCAATAACGAACATGTCTGTTCTCGGCGTCATGATTTCAGAAGTATTGGTATCATCGAATTCAAAAATTCTGTGTATCAGTCTCTTTTCCTCTTCTTTGATTTCTCCTTCTTCCTCAACCACTTCAACGAAGGTCATCAATTCTTCTTCCGTGACCGTGGGCGTTTTCTTGATTTTACCGGTCAGCTTGGGTATAAAATTCAGGAAGATAATAATGGGGTAACATAGAATGGAGAACCAGTATATGGGATATATGATTACTCTTGCGATCAAAATATTATTCCGCGTGGCCACCGATTTGGGTATTACCTCACCAAAAACCAGAATCAGAAACGTCATGATTCCCGTGGCAAGCCCCACTGCATGATTTGGAAACATATTAATTGTTACAGACGTTGCCAGGGATGCAGCACCGATATTCACCAAATTGTTTCCGATCAGGATGGAAGAAAGGAGCCGGTGAGGATCATCCTTCATACGCTTGATCAGCAGCAAAGACTTTGTTTTATTCTTGGCAAGGTGCCGGGCTTTTGTTTTGCTTATGGAAAATAAAGCGGTTTCCGCAGAAGAAAAAAAGCCGGACAACAACAGTAAGATAACCAATACAACAACTTGATTTATCATGATATATATAAATCCTGGGGAAAAATTGTGGGATAACCGGTTGCCTCCTTGAGGGGAGGAATTTCTTCAATTGTCTGTTTCGTATAACCTGTCAATACTTTCTCTTGCAAAGGGGATTTTGTCATGAGATATGGCATAAGATAATATTTATGACATAATACAACCGGAATTTTATTTTTTCAAGTAAATAAAACGAGATGAGAGAGACCCCATAAGTGCTAAGTTATTTTTGCGCCGGATGGACTGTGGAAGGTTTACTGAAAAAAATGAACATCGAACATCGAACGTCGAACATCGAATGTTGAATGTTCAGTATTGGATGTTTGTGTTTCATTCGATTTTAGAATAATATGAGGAGCGGAGCGACATCATTATTCGACGTTCGACGTTCAATGTTCGATGTTGGACGTTCATCTTTTAATATGTTAGACGTTCCTCTTTCAAAACAAACCCGTACGGCATAAATGTAACCTGTGAATGTTTACAAAATAACTTGGCGCTTATGGAGAGAGCCCCCTCATATTTATGCATAAAACAAAAGGCATAAAAGAATATATACAATCGCTGATTGCTTCGAAACGTCTTGGGGATCAGGTGGTTCATCATATGGTGATACCCGACCATCCTCCTATCCTGTCAAAACCCGGGAAACCGTGGCCGGAACAAATAAAATATATCATAAAATCAGCCGGAATTCATGATCTCTACCAGCACCAGGCAGATGCCGTTGATTTGATAAGATCCGGCCGGCATCTTGTTGTGGCAACGCCTACCGCAAGCGGAAAAACCCTTATTTACAATCTTCCCGTGTTGGAAAATGTGTTGAAAAATCCGGAATCCAAAGCCCTTTATATTTTCCCTTTAAAAGCGCTTGCTCAGGATCAAATGCGTACGTTTAAAGAAATGACGGAAACTGACGAGCTGATAAAGCCTGCAATTGAGATTTATGACGGAGACACTACCGCCTGGCATCGTAAACGAATACGGGAGGCGGCACCCAATATTCTGTTAACAAATCCTGAAATGATTCACCTGTCACTCCTTGCGCATCACCGTAAATGGGCCGATTTTTTTTGTGGCCTTGATATGGTGGTGGTTGATGAGGTTCATACGTATCGGGGAATCATGGGGTCGCACATGGCCCAGGTTTTCAGGCGGCTTCGAAGGATATGTTCCTTTTACGGAGCGGATCCGACATTTATTTTTTGCTCTGCAACGGTGTCCAACCCCTCCCAGCTTGCCCAACAACTCACAGGGCTTACCGTGGATACCATCACAAAAAGCGGTGCTCCCATAGGCGCAAAGAATATTGTATTTATGAATCCGGTTCAAGGACCGGCCCAGACCGCCATACTTTTGCTGAAAGCAGCACTTCATCGCGGGTTGCGAACCATTGTATATACCCAGTCAAGAAAACTTACCGAATTAATTGCCATATGGGCGGGGAGTCAATCCGGGGCTTTTGCCGACCGTATCAGCGCTTACCGTGCAGGATTCCTTCCTGAGGAACGAAGGGAAATCGAAGCACGGCTTGCCAAGGGTGAGCTTTTGGCGGTGATATCCACGAGCGCGCTGGAGCTGGGTATCGATATCGGCGATCTGGATCTTTGTCTGCTGGTTGGATATCCCGGTTCTGTTGTGGCCACGTGGCAGAGAGGCGGCAGGGTAGGGCGCAGTGGTCAGGATTCCGCACTGATTCTTATTGCCGGGGAGGACGCTCTGGATCAGTATTTCATGCGTCATCCCAAAGAATTTATTAAACGGGAACCCGAAGCGGCGGTGGTAAATCCTTACAATCCTGATATTCTGTCAAAACACCTAGTATGCGCGGCGGCGGAACTGCCGCTAAAACCCGATGAACCGTTCATGGCCCATGAAACCGTCAAAAAAACAGCTTTGAACCTGGAGTTTAACGGTAAACTATTACGGAGCGAAGACGGCAAAGAGATCTATTCCAACCGGCGCGCGCCCCACAGGCATGTGAATCTCAGGGGAACGGGCAGCCAGTATAATATTGTCAGCAGCAAAACAGGACAGAGCAAGGGAGACATCGATGGGTTCAGGGCCTTCAAGGAGACCCACCCGGGAGCCATTTATCTTCATAAAGGGGACACGTTCCTTGTGGACACTCTTGATCCTGATACAAGAACCGTAAAAGTCTCCGGAGCCAGGGTTGATTATTACACCCGGGTAAGATCCCATAAAAATACCGAGATACTGGATATATATGAACAAAAAAAAGTATGTGAGACAATAGCTTATACCGGACGACTTAAAGTTACAGATCAGGTAACAGGATACGAAAAATGGCGAATACATGCCAAAAAAAAGTTGGGCATCGTGCCCTTAAATCTTCCTCCCCTTATTTTTGAGACGGATGGGCTGTGGTTTAAAATTCCCCTTGGGATTCAAAGACAAGCCGAAGAAAAATATTTGCATTTTATGGGAGGAATTCATGCCATTGAACATGCGGCCATTGGTATTTTTCCGCTCCTGGTGATGGCGGATCGTAATGACCTTGGCGGCATTTCCACACCGTTTCATCCCCAAATCGGCGGTGCTGCGGTGTTTATTTATGACGGCGTTCCGGGCGGGGCAGGGCTGAGCAGATACGCATTTAAGCAGGCCAAGAAACTTCTTGAGAACACCCTTGGGGCGATCAGCGCATGTCCCTGTGAATCCGGTTGTCCTTCCTGCGTACATTCA